>JAEDOP010000112.1 GCA_016301865.1 Alphaproteobacteria bacterium | reverse complement strand
TTGGTCAGAACCATACCGCCAATCATCTGAACATTAAAGTGACGCAACCCAATCGTACGCACGGACGCTTCGCGTACCAACGCGAACGCATCGGGCCATATATCTTTTTCCTTGTCCCCGGCGGCCAGTCGCGCCCGCAACACATCGGTTTGTCCGCGCAACTCTTCATCCGACATTGCATGATATTTTGGTTCTAAATCATTAATCAGGGATACAGTCTTATCATAACTTTTCACCAATCGGTCATTTGCCGACCCCAATAACATACCTAATATATTTTTCATAACCTTTTTCCTTACTTTTATCACGAAATATATAGCAATTTTGCGCCTTTCGGTCAAGACACTTTATGATATAATAACTTTATCTAAAATTAACAAGTGCGAAACACAAAAATTTATGATAGAATAGAGCGCGACAGGGGGATAAATTCATGCAACAGACGATTAAGAAACTAAATCCATCAGATATTACCAGTGACGTTTACATTATTGCCCCGACCCAAATCGAATATATATCGCGTCTGTTTGGCAACACAGTCGCTGATACAATGAATATGCGCACATTTGCACCAAAAATCCGTCAAATCGCGGAACAGGCCCTGCGCCACGCACTAAATTCCGCCAAAACCATGGGCGAATCTAAATAAAAACCGCCATTCGGCGGTTCTTTTTTATCGTTGTTTCAGATTTTCAATCAATTCTACAAACAAAATCCGTGCGCCGTCTAATGCGGCATTGCGCCAACGCGCGTCAGATGGATACCAACTTTCGGTCAGATTTTTCCACGTCTGTTTATTAATTCGCCCACAGTTCAGCAAATCATACCGCGCATTCCCCATATCCATACATTTGTAGATTGGCGACATAATGGAAAATTCACCTGTACCAATTTCAAAATCCGCGGCATAAACTGGCAAATCTGGCGTGGCATAGCGTGCCTCTAAACAATCAACCAAATCACCAAATAACACAGGTCCATTCTTGGCACGTTCATCTGGGATTACTGCGGTTGCCACCAATAAACCTGTAAAATAATTACTGGTTTTATGTTCCGTCGGATGCGGCACCATCAACTGTCGGGTAACGCGACCGCGTTTTCTGTCAAATCGGCCCAATCCCGTATGCAAACCAATTGATGTCAACGATTTTGCGCCGTCCATCACTTTATCATAGATACGCATTGTCATTTTGTTTTCTGTCATTGGTGCTGCGCCACCATAAAACAAACCATATGGATGTTTATATTGCCCACGACTGACTGCATCCCATGCGCCATCTTTTTTATGTTTATGATAAAATTTTTTGATTGCATTCTTTTTCTGAACCGCGTCCGGCCGGGCCAACAATATGTCATGTGCCAAATCATACTTTGGATTCTGGGGCAGTGCGCCCGGCCGACTAAAATCAACACCAAAATTACGATTTAAATCCACCAATCCGCCATGTTTAGTATCCACAACTTCGCGCATGCGATTTTGCATACCCCAACCATTAATAACATGAATTAAAACGATTGTATATTTTTGCAGGAAATCTGGCTTCAAATTCTTTGCAAACTGGTCCAGGAACATATTCTGCGCCGCACTGCCAAAGTATCCTTCGATGCCATGAATGCCCGAATTAATTACAACCTTGTGCGGGCCATTGCCGATTAAAACATATGGGATATCAAACTTATGCCCATCCACCACGCACCAACGCAATTCACCGTATTGTGACGCATTTCTATAAAACTTTTCAGTTGCCTGATTCCAATTTTCAGAATAATACTTTTGCATATTTTTTGCCTTTGTTTTTCCCCTATCTCTCCGCTGGCGCGCCTTACATTACTTTACCCTGTGTTGGATAAAAAGTTAACTGAATTCGTTCCCACTTGGTAAACTCGTTCGCCGGCAACATCCGGAACGGCTGACACGTATTAATCGCATTACGAACGGTTTCCAACACATACGCAAATGCCGGATCATTTTCCGCCCGCGCGACCGATTCAAACCATACATCGCGCACAGTTCCATTTTTTCGCATTGTTAAATGTGCCACCGCACGAATGCCTGATATATCCGGCCGTTTGGTATCCACCACCCAACACCGTGTCATTGCAACACGCAACGCATCCACAACCGACACCGTCAACGTACGTTCCAATGACAACACCTCTCGATTAACGCGCACAACCTTCTTTTTTCGTGGTGCGGCGGGTGCTGGCTCAACTGGTTTTGATTCCGATTTCTGTGGTTCTGGTTTCTTTTCTGGTTCTTTCTCTGGCTCAGGCACTTTTTCTTCTGGCTCTGGGTCTGGCTTTGGTTCTTCGACCAGTGTCGGGGTCTCTATCTCAACTTTTTCTGGTTCTTCAGCCTGAACTTCTTTTTTGTCCGGCTGTGCAACTGGGGCGGGGGTTGAATCTTCGGGCTTTGATTCGACAACCTGACCCACATTA
>JAEDOP010000111.1 GCA_016301865.1 Alphaproteobacteria bacterium | reverse complement strand
TCTGTTAATATCAGCACAAATAACATCACCCATGACCAATTACAGTTAATTGACGATACCATATGGCTGCGCGAAGAATCTGACAACGGTTTCATAACAATGAACGCCCGCGATATGCACAGGGCTGGCGGCGTCCTTATTTTTGAAAACGCAACTGTCTATACCCAAACAGCCCAATTCAAACTAATTAATCGGATTCAGGCAAACACCATTACCCTGTCTGATACAGGACTGTCTGCCCAAAACGCAATCATTTGGAACACAGACGGCACAACCGAACGCGGCGATTGGGCAACACAAACACTGTTGACCCCCCAAACGGTTTTAGATCGATATCTGCAACCAGATCAGATTTCATTTTGGCAACTGCCTGACTTTATCAAACGCATGGAATCAATTGGCGTCCCGGTACGTGGCCACCGTGTACAATTGTGGACATTGTTATTTTTACCATTAACAATGATTGCCATGGCAACACTGGGCGTCGCCTTTTCCCAGACCAAGCAACGTCGCAATTACAGTTTCGGAATAAAATTCAGTCTGGGGATTATCACATGCTTTGGTGTTTATTTTCTGACGAACATGTTTAATGCTTTGGGTGCAACGGGCGCATTGCCCCCCATATTATCTATCATTGCCCCACCACTGATTATCATCGCGGGCGCCGGCATATTCATCAACAGTTTTGACACAATATAAACAGACGGGGAACACACATGCCATTAAAACAGAACAAGAATTCTAAATTTCCACGCATTTTAATGTGGATACTTATCGCTATATTGATTGTGCTGATGGTTATATCATTTGCCCCAACCCAGCATATGACTGAAATCGTGGTATATCCCTAAATGAACTATATTGATATATTCTTAGAAGCACTGTCGGCCGAACGCGGTCGCAGCACAAAAACCCTGGTGGGATACGAATCTGACCTGCGCCTGGCAAATGACGCTATTGTGGGTGGTTTAATGTCGGCGGACGCAGACGCGGTACAAAAATACCTGTCGTCATTACCAGACAAACCATCATCCATCGCGCGCAAGGCATCGGCCCTGCGTGGATTTTATAAATTTTTAATGATGGAAAAAATTATTTCCCACAATCCAACCGCAAATCTTGAATTGCCCAAACGCAATCGCACCCTGCCCAAGTTTTTATCAATTGATGAAATTGAATTGCTTATTTCCAGTGCCGGCGATATCAAGACATCCATTCGTCTGCGTGCAATGATTGAATTATTGTATGCATCGGGCCTGCGCGTATCTGAATTGTGCGAATTACCAATGACGGGCGTCTTGGGCGACAAACTGTTAATTCATGGCAAAGGTGCCAAAGAACGCCTGGTCCCTATGCACGACGCGGCGATTCATGCACTAAACAAATGGCTGGACGCACGTGGTGACAGCGATTCTAAATATGTTTTTCCGTCCAACGGTAAATCCGGTCACATTACCCGCGATGGATTTTTCAAGATTCTAAAAAAGTGCGCTGTTCTGGCCGGCATTGACCCATCCCGGGTCAGTCCACACGTCCTGCGTCATTCGTTTGCATCGCACCTGTTGGCGGGTGGTGCAAACCTGCGCGCAATACAAACAATGCTGGGACACGAAGATATTTCCACCACCCAGATTTACACACACATCATGCCGGAAAAATTATGCGAAACGATTGAAGCGCACCACCCCCTGGCAAAAAAATAAAGGTATAAACAATGATAAAAAAATGTGATAAACCAGGTTGCACCAAGGCCGGCACATGCCGCGCCCCAAAATCACGTGATTTACGTGACTATTGGTTTTTCTGCCAAGAACACGCAGCAGAATACAATAAAAACTGGAATTATTACGCAGACATGACCCCCGATGAAATCGAAGCGGACTGGGAACGCCAAACATTTGGCGCCGCCCTGCGCGACAAAGAAACCGCACGCGCCGACACATCCGACTATGTCAAATTCATCAACGATTTTATAACCGGGCGCAGCAAATTCGACAAAATGCCCGCACGCAGTAAATTACCAACAAATGTTGTATCGGCCCTTCGTGTATTCGACCTGGGGATATCGGCCACCTGGCGCGAAGTTGGCGTAAAATATCGCGCCCTGGCGAAAAAATACCACCCCGACACCGCCACAGACAAACAAAACGCCGCAAATGAATTTGCGCGCATTTCCACCGCATATGAAATATTAAAAAAACATTTCGGCAAAAAGTAAGTTGCGCAGAATATATTCCTAACATTATAATATCCATATATACCAGGGGGGATATTATGGATAAAATCGACATAGTCTATTTGTGGGTTGATGGTTCTGATAAAAAATGGTTATCGCAAAAGGAAAAATGGCTGGCGCAACAAACGAACGAACAAACAACAGAATGCATATCAACTGGTGTTGAACGGTGGCGCGACAATGGCGAACTAAAATATTCTCTGCGTTCATTGG
>JAEDOP010000110.1 GCA_016301865.1 Alphaproteobacteria bacterium | reverse complement strand
ATTTGGATCGTGTTATTGAAATCATCCGCAACGAAGACGATGCCAAGGGTGTACTGATTGCCGAATTCAACCTGACCGATATTCAGGTAGAGGCAATATTAAACACCCGCCTGCGTTCCCTGCGTAAACTAGAAGAAATGGAAATCAAACGCGAAGACGCCGCCCTGCGCGCCGAACAGGAACAGTTGCAACGTTTACTGGCCAGTGATGATGCCCAAAATGACCAGTTAAAAGCATGGTTTAACGACATTAAAAAGACATATGATAAAAAGACAAAACTGGGCCGTCGTCGTACAACCTGGGCGGAACAGACCGAAGAAATCGTTGTCAACGCGGACGAATTTATTGAAAAAGAACCGTTGACCATCATCTTGTCAACAATGGGTTGGATTCGCGCGGCCAAGGGACACTTGGATTTAAATGCGCTGGATTTGAAATTCAAAGAAGGTGACGAACTGCAAACTGCGTTCCATGCAATGTCGATTGATAAAATCAATTTATTTGGCTCGTCGGGCAAGATGTTCACACTGTCTGCGAACGAATTGCCGTCTGCGCGTGGCTTTGGCGAATCTGTCCGCATGATGGCAGATATTGCCGCTGACGAAGAAATTGTCAACGCATTTGTTTTGGATGTTAATGCAAAATATTTGTTGGTGTCGCGTCATGGGAACGGGTTTATCATATCGGGCGATGCCTGTGTTGCCCAGACCAAGAATGGTAAACAGGTTATGCATACCGAACCGAAAAATCCGGCGCATATGTGTGTGCGTGTGACTGGTGACACGGTTGCGATGTCGGGTTCGAACGACAAACTGTTGATATTTGGGGCTGACGAAATACCGCAAATGTCGCGGGGCAAGGGTGTGATACTGCAAAAATACAACGCCGAACGCACGTATGTTTTGGATGTTATGTTCTTTGACGCGGCAAGCGGTTTTGGTTGGACAACGGGTCGTGGCACGACCAAGTTGGACGATTGGGCACCATGGCGTGGTCGCCGCGCGTCCCAGGGTCGTACCGTTCCGGTTGGTTTCCCGCGCAGTGGTAAATTCGGCAAATAAAAAACACTTGATTTTTGTTTATAAATTGCCATAATATGGCCTGTTCCTGCTGGCGACATGGGGTCGTCGGCTGATATAAGACCAAAGGAAATAAAATGGCTTACTATGAAAGCGTCTTGGTTTTCCGCCAGGACCTGACTGAACCGCAGGTTAAAGAAAAAGCGGCTAAATTCACAGAAATCATCAAAGAACTGGGTGGTGATGTTAAATCCACAGAATTCTGGGGTTTGAAAAATTTGGCATACATCATTCGTAAAAATCGCAAGGCACACTATGTCATGTTGAACATTGAATTGCCAGGTGCCCAGATTACAGAACTGGAACGTCGTTCACGCATTGACGAAGACGTTATCCGTTTCTTGAACGTTCGTGTTGATGAACTGGCAAAAACACCATCTATCATGATGAAAAAGAATACCGAGGAGGCAGAATAATGGCAGTCCGTGCAGCAATTTATCGTAAAAAATCAAACCCATTAAAGGGCAAGGTTATCGATTACAAAGACATCAAGACACTGTCGCACTATATCACCGAACGTGGTAAGATTGTGCCATCCCGCATCAGCGGCGTTTCCCAAAAGGATCAGCGCGCATTGGCAACCGCCATCAAACGTGCGCGTCACTTGGGCTTGATGCCATTCGTACGTAACAATTTGGGTTAATCCCTAACTTATAGAATATAAGGACAGATAAAATGAAAGTTATTTTAACAGAAAAAATTACAAAATTGGGCAACATCGGCGACACAGTTGAAGTTAAAACAGGTTTCGCACGCAACTATTTGTTGCCAAACGGCAAAGCAATGCGTTTCACACGTGAAAACGTTGCCTTGTTCGAAGCGAAAAAGGCCGAATTGACCGCCCGCCAAGAAGCCGCGAAAAAGAACGCAGAAGCAAACGTTGACGCAGTCAAGAATGCAAAACTGCACATGATTCGCCAGGCCGGTGACACAGGTCAGTTGTACGGTTCTGTATCAACACGTGACATTGCACGTATGTTGAAAGAAGTTGCAAATGTATCTATCGAATCCGCCCAGGTTATGTTGGGTGCCCCAATTAAATCTGTTGGTGCATTTGATACAACAATTGCGTTGCATCCAGATGTTATCGTTCCTGTGAAAATTTATGTTGCACAAACCCAGGACGAAATCGATGCATTGGTTGCTGGTAAATCTTTGACATTCGGCACAAAAAAGGTTGAAGAAGTCGAAGAAGAAGTTGTCGCAGAACCTGCGGTCGAAGCGCCTGTCGCCGACGAAGCAGCTGCTGAAACAACAGACGCAGAATAATTTATTTCTGTAATGAAAAGAATCACCCACGGGATAATCACCGTGGGTGATTTGTTATACTGCGCCAACAACAACCATTTTTACCAACGCCCCGAGATATATTTTCTGATATAAATAAAAGTTTATTT
>JAEDOP010000109.1 GCA_016301865.1 Alphaproteobacteria bacterium | reverse complement strand
GTAATTTTTGACCCACGCGTTTTGGATTTTGTGCTTAACGACTAAATTTTTTCATCAGTTCGCGACCATTTGCGCGCAATTGCTGAATATCAATTTCATTACTGGAAACCAAAGACGCCACATTTGTACATGACGCCCCAGATATTGCATTGTCAATGGCGGCGTTTATCGCATTTTGTTCTGCGCCAAAAATAATTTTTCCATTTTGTGTCAGATCTGACCCGTCATCGCGATATCCAACACTGAACCCGTGTTCCGAACCATTTGTTTTGTTTAATTTCCCTGCGACAAAAACATTGGCATAGTCATCGCCCATAAACGCAGGCGCAATATCATCGCGTCGTAAAACGTTCTTGGAAAAAGTGTCAAAATAATCCAATGTATCATCAGACGCCGACATAAAATTCAGCGTTGTGAATTTGGCATTTTCCAGTGGTGCGGTTGGATTATGTTGAATAACAACGACATGCGCCAAACATTTCTGAATTGCATTATCGTCGAACCCGGCATCTTTCATCTGTTGCGTGGCCATATCTGTAAAATGGTTAACAATAATTGCACCATGACAATGCGAATAAATTATCAAATTGCCCATGTTCATG
Source organism: Alphaproteobacteria bacterium (assembly GCA_016301865.1). Lineage (GTDB taxonomy): Bacteria > Pseudomonadota > Alphaproteobacteria > Rs-D84 > Rs-D84 > Enterousia. The sequence goes on along the minus strand of JAEDOP010000109.1, from coordinate 1,936 downwards.
GCTGTTCGTTCCGCATTACCACGAACGATACGCGGTTCTATAATTGTTTCATACAGGTCTTCGACATAGCCTGGTATTGGCTCGGCTGCATTGATTTCTTTTAATTGCTGTTCTTTGCGGCGTGCAATCGTTGCATCCATATCCAGCGCCATTTTTCGTCCCGCACGTCGAAACGTATTTGCTTTTACCAACATAGGATCAATTGTCCCAAAATTATAAATCGCAGCATACAAATTTATATTGGCTTTATTTCTTGTCGTCTTGGCCAGGTGCTCAATATATCCAAACGCCTTAGACTCGGTCGTCGTTAATGCACCACCCAACACCACCAGTGCGGGTTTACTTAAATCGATTTTATCAGCATAACAAAACGGTCGTCGCCCACCACTGGAACTGGGGTTTGCCTGGATAACATATGCACTGCTGCCGACATAGTTCATTATATATCCTTTCGCATCACAATGGCGTCAATTCCATCATAGTATTTTGGACGCACCCCCACCTGAACAAAACCAACCTGTTCGTACATCGCGCGGGCGGGCGCATTGTCTGCTGCAACTTCCAAGAATATATGTTTTACACCTTGCTTTTTCAGGTCTGCCACCATCACCCCGATAAGTGCGATACCAATCCCCGTCCGTCGTGCATCGGGATGAACACCAATTGTGATTATTTCGGCTTCGTCCAATGTCGCGCGATAAACTATAAATCCGTTTTGACTGGCTATAATTTCACAGCCTGATTTTTTCAGGCCCGCAAATTCATCCGCGCTCCACGGTTTGTGCGGGAAACACAATTTGTGAAGATTGGCCAGGTTATCTAGCACGACAATTTCTCTGTTCGTATCTTTTTTTCAATTTGTTATACATTGCGCGTGCGAACATCCCGCTATATTCATCTGTTGATACGCCATAAACTGCGTCCCGGCTGATGATTGAAACGGTGTAATAATCGTTCGGTTTCATTTCATACACATTCTGTTTTGCAAACGTTGCACATATAACGCCCATATCGGTTTGTGCGGTAAATGTTGTTGTTGAAAAACTGCCGCGCATATTCAACGTATATCCTGTACGTGTCTGAACCTGACTTGTGTTGACGGCATCAAACAGAGCTCTTTGCTTTGGATTCATAAACATTTTTATTAACACATATGACATGGTATACCCATTGTTCTATCAGCGTTTATGAACAAATGCCTGGTTAACCCAGTTATGCTTTAATTGGTTTTTTTCGATTTGTTTGCTATATTTTGCCGACAGTTTATTAAAGAACATCTTGGCAATCTGGCCGTTATCCTGTGACACGGAATCATTTCGTTTATCGCCGGTATTGTACTTTATTGTTACTTTTAATAAATACTTATACACAATGTTACTTTTTTTATTTTTCATCACGTACGCCGATACAGATACATTCCGCGTATCCAGATAATAACAATGCACCACGGTATCTATATCTTTGCCAGAACTGACCGCATATTTAACAGGTGTGTTGTTAATTGCGGTATCAATTCGTTCTTGGTTCTGGTTTAAAAAATCTTCTGTCATTATTTATCCTTTTTATTTTCTTCTGCATAACTGGGGCGCAGGTACATCGGCACAACGGGTGCAATAGTATCTTTTGCAATTTTTTGTGCCACAATCTGTGTCCCTTGTTTTAAATCAAATGGTTTGTGTCCGACTGTGCGCGCCCATTCCATTTGTTTGGTTTCCAATTCTTCGATTCCCATTGTTTGCGGTGGCAATCCATTCGCCGCAACAAAGAAATCCCCCCGTCCTGAATCAATTGCAACAAATGCATCAGGTGTCGCCGCCAGATACAGGTCAAACGCGCTGATTCCAACAACCGGTATATTCAGTCCCAACGCCAACCCCTTGGCATATGCGATGCCCAGTCGAATCCCGGTAAAACTGCCCGGTCCAACGACGACACC
>JAEDOP010000108.1 GCA_016301865.1 Alphaproteobacteria bacterium | reverse complement strand
TACGCAATTTCCATGGTCTGGGGATGAATAAAATCATCACTGTCCAGATACAGAATATATTTACCACTGGCAACCGCCATACCTGCATTACGCGCATCAGACAGTCCCCCATTTTCCTTGTTCACGATTTTAAATCGCGCATCTTTTTTTGCGTATTCTTCCAGAATTTCCGCACTGTTATCCGGACTGCCGTCGTTTACACAAATCGCTTCCCAGTCTGGGAAAGTCTGATTTTTCACACTATCCAAACATCTGCGCAAATATTTTTCAACGTTGTATATTGGTATGATAACCGAAATCGCAGGCATCCCGCCCCCCCTTGGTTTTTATATTATTTATTCATATCACAAATTGCCTGTGAAAACGTCCCCGGGCGCGGTGCATCTGCATAGGCCGTCTTTTGAAAGAACGCCCCCGACGTTAATTCATCAAACAACTTTTGATCAAACGGTTGAAATTTATATTCATGCCATAATGTATGTGTTGGATATTGGTCAACATGTGGCATTTCGGCAAAATATTTATTTGCCTTTTCGTCATTTTGAACCAGCGTCTGGAACAACATCTGATGCATAAAGTAATCAAAACTTTTATTTTCATGCATCCAGTAATCTAAAATCATGGCGCGCCATGCCCCCAACAGGTACGACCCACGACGCCCACGAATAAAGCAATTCTGACAAAACATATACTTCTGCCCTACTTTATCACCAACCAGATACATAAAGAAGTCCGTATCAACAATCCATTCTGGTATTTTATCCACCACAAAATCCGTTGAGTCCAACCAGAATCCACCATATTGATACAGCAATTCCACCCGACAAATATCTGCAAAATGGGCACGTCTGATTTTACCCGCCTTGTACTTTTCAACAATCACATCTGGCAACGTAATGTAATCAAAGATGTTATTATCATCCAACACTACCAATTCCTGCTTGCAATGTTTTCTGATACTGCGGAAACAAGACTTTACCAACTCTGGCGCATTTTCTTCGCCTTGCTGCCATATTGTAAAAATCTTTTCATTTTTATCATCTTTGATAACCGGCCCATCCACAACATTTTTCACCGCTGGCAAATATCGTTTAAAATATTCCGGTGCAACCCGCGACAAAACATCCGTACGCACATCACGTCTGTGATCACGCGAACGCCACGGCCAGTTAAATACATGTGATTGAAAAAAGATTCTTGTCAGTGCCCATGCTCTATCAATATTCATATTTCATCCTTTGTTTTTATTTACAAAATACCCCAGCCACAACGACTGGGGATTTTTCATTATTCTTCGACTTCACCAATTGTGTCATCTGTATCTTCATCGATTGAACCGGTTGTCATTTCTTCGGCGATACCAGATGCACGCGCCATAATTTTATCCAACAACTCCTGTTGCACATCTTCATGTTCTTTCAGCCACTGACGCGCATTGGCTTCGCCCTGGCCCATACGTTCGCTGTTGTATGAATAGAAACTACCCGCCTTTTCAATCAGGTCATATTTCACACCCATATCCAAGATTTCGCTTATGCGGCTAATGCCTTCGCCATACATAATTTTGAAATCAACTGTACGGAACGGTGGTGCAACCTTGTTCTTTACAACCTTGACCCGCGTTTCGTTTCCGATGATATTTTCTTTATCCTTAATCTGACCTGTACGACGAATATCCAGGCGTACCGACGCATAGAACTTTAACGCATTACCACCCGATGTCGTTTCCGGATTACCAAACATAACCCCAATCTTCATACGAATCTGATTGATAAAGATAAGCAGCGTATTACTGCGCGAAACCGAGCCTGCCAATTTTTTCAGACTCTGGCTCATCAATCTGGCGGTTGTACCAACGAACGAATCGCCGATATTTCCTTCTAATTCCGCTTTGGGAACTAATGCGGCCACCGAATCGATAACCACAACATCCACTGCGCCCGACTTAATCAACGTATCTGCGATTTCCAACGCCTGTTCACCCGAATCTGGCTGGGAAATAATCAGGTTTGCAACATCAACACCCAATTTTTTTGCATAACTTGGGTCCAACGCATTTTCCGCATCAATATACGCGCACGTACCACCCTTTTTCTGGGATTCCGCCACCGCATGCAATGCCAACGTCGTTTTACCCGAACTTTCTGGCCCATAGATTTCAACAATGCGCCCCTTTGGGTATCCACCGATTCCCAGCGCAATATCCAACCCCAACGATCCTGATGAAATCGCCTCAATATTCTGCTGTGAACCATCACCCATTTTCATGATGGCTTCTTTACCGAACTGCTTTTGAATTTGTGCCAATGCAGATTCCAACGCAGGATTTTTTGCGAACAATCCACTATCCTTGGCGACTTCTTTTTTTGCCATACTTTTCCCCTTTATTTCTTAGGAAAATCATACATGCTGAAACCATAAAAATCAACGGATTTTATTATTTTTCTTTTCGACCAAGACCAACAAACTAAACGCCCCGACAAAGACCGTCACCGTCCACACCGCCGCCGTCGTCCCAAACAGTGAAATCACCGCCGCCGCCAACATTGGCGCAATAACATTTGGCAAATTCACACTGGTTCTGAACACCCCATAATACTTTGACTGTTGCGCCGCCGTTGTCC
>JAEDOP010000107.1 GCA_016301865.1 Alphaproteobacteria bacterium | reverse complement strand
ATATTATTTAAGAAAGGATGCCTAACTGCTGATGAATTCAGTATAGTAAAAACACATCCGGAGCTTGGTATAAGAGAATGTAAGAATCTAGATTTGCCGCAAACAGCTTTAGATATGATTTTACATCATCATGAATATTCGTCCATTCCATCAAGTCAATATTTACAGAATGTAAATCCTGAAAGGCAGATAATAAAAAATTAAAGTCTGTGTTTAAATCTTCGGGATCAATCCTGTGTGTTGGTTGATAATCAATTGTGCGCGATAACGATATCTGGCGAAATATGTCCAGTTTTGTGTCGGCGGGTGGCGCAACGTCAAACACTACATTGCCGCCGGTAAAATCCGAGTTCGGCATAACAGTATAATTGTAATCCGCCCCCCCAACGATATCATTGATGGCGACACGAACATCTGCCACCTGAAAAAACGGAAATGCAAATGCGAATTCAGTCGTTAGACCATCTGAAATATAAGATATTTTGTACATAATCACCCCCACGTCCGCCCTAGGACATTAAATCATCAAATCTGGATAACAGCGACTTTAATAAATTTGGCTTTTTTGCAGTTGCCTGTTTTAATTTATTTAAATTGTTGCGACGCTTTTCCGCGTATGGCGCGGCGGTTTCTGATTTCAGACGTTTTAGTACCGCACCTTCGGTAACGCCAGATGCACGCATACCAGATGCGCCATATTTGGCACGCTGGGTGGCCAGGGCCTTTTTAATCAGGTTCGTTTTTTCCATGTCGTCGGCCGCCATTTGCGCCAGAATTTCTTTGCGTTGATTATTGGCCGATTTTTTTGCATCTTTATAATCCAAGATATCTGTTATATCTGATACAACTTGTCCCATATTTTATCCTTATGTGTTATTATTTTGTTAAACTGTGTACCAACCATGCATACTGACCGACAGTACGGTGATTGGATAATCTTCATTGCCATGTATTGTCCAGCATGGGGTCGTACATTCATGGGATGTTCCCAGTAAACTGATTGATACATCGCCCGTATAACCCGATGCACCATCTGCATATACTTCGTTCGGTAATGTTATGCGATGGTCGTTTATTGATATGGATTTGGTATCAATTACACGCGCAACAATTTTACGCAATCGTAGGCGCGACGCATTATGCCCCGATACACGTAACGGCAAACCAGATGCAGTAAATGAAAAACTGTATTTGTTCACATCCGTCATTGCCACAGGTGAAAAACGTTCCAGATAGGTGTCACCATCACGATTAACCACAACATATGTATGACCATTGCATACTGTGACCGATAAAAATTCGCCGCGGGTTTTGTATGTACCCCAGGCACTTATCCCCAGGGATGCATTCTGGTTCAAGACCGACATAACACCAGTTGATTGAACAACGAATAACTGGCGCGTGGTGTCGTTATATGCAATATCAACGGGCGATGTCATTAAATGCTTGGACAATGCGCACAAATCATTTGCATTATAATTTTCCCCCAGTTCATCCAATGATAATTCACGTATATCGTGCCCCGATGCAGATACGAATATGGTTGCACCTTCAATCTTTTGCGGGGCAAGATAACACGCACCAAATGAACCGACCGATGTATGTTGTTTAATATCAACTGATGCTGGGGTCAAAGGTTTACTGGAAATCGCCCATTCGCCAACATTGGTCAGAATTTGCAGGTTATCACTGCTGACGACGGTGCAAATCTGTTGACGCTTGGTCGATAACAGGGATATAAAGATTGCCTGGTCATCAAGGCCAGTGCCAGCGTTAAAGTCATTATGCACACCAACACGCGACAGCCATATACCCGACGGCCAATCGCGTGATCCGCCAAAGACCAATCTGTCCTGGTGAAAAGTAATACTGCGTGGCCAACCACGACGCGCACCGAATGCACATTCACGCCAATCAGATACGGACGCGCTGGGTAATGTATATGTGCCGTTGGTATGAACGACAATCTGTGTTGGACTGATGTATTCTGTAATGCGCCATTGACGATCCAGTAAATATAATCGCCCACCGACGTTTTCAGGTGTCCAAAAATCTGCGTTGGTTGTAAATGTGGCATAGTTATTGCCAGACGCATGTGCAGAAACTGTTATTTTTATGTCCGAAGCGTCGTCAAATTTTACAAACGGCATATTTACCGTCATGTCTGCATCATTGCGCGAAAATTCAAATTCGCGAATGTAAAATTTATTGCCCGATTTATACAATGTCTGGGGCGGATAATTTGGATGAACAAATATCATCGTTCCAAAACGCTGGGCGTATTGCAGGTTGATGATATCACTGTACGGCCATGGGGTTTTAAGGGACTGGTACAATGTGTCGCCAAAGTAGATGTCAATATAGTAATCTGTTATGGCAATTATATATTCATCGCCATCCGATACAGAAAACGAAACCAGGCGCGCCAGCCCAACCAATTTATCAACCGACACCAATCCACTGCGACGCGACAGACCACCACCCGCCAGTACATCCATATTTTCTAGTCTGGACAATCCATTGATATTATCATGTGCATAGAATTCAGGGGCGACTTCGCCATTTGCAAATGAATTTTGTGTTTTTATAAAATCTGCCATGTGAACGATATTGCATCAAATACTATGTGGATGTGGCA
>JAEDOP010000012.1 GCA_016301865.1 Alphaproteobacteria bacterium | reverse complement strand
ACCAATGACGCTGGAATAACGACGCCTGCGATAACTGTGGAACGCCAGTTGCGTGTAAATGCCAACAATACCAATACAGTTAACAGAACCCCCAGGATAATACCGTTGATGGTGCTGTCTGTTTCATCAGATACCGCAATAGACGAATCCGACGCAATCAACATTTCGGCATTTGGAAAACGCGCAGACATATCTGCCTGGAATTCGGGCATGCGTTCACGCAGTGCATTTGAAATATTAATGGCGTTACCGTCGGATGCCTTGACCACAGATGCAATCACAACGGATTCACCGTTATAGCGCGCACCATTTTCAATGTCGCGGGCGGCATCTGTAATCTGGGCAACGTCAGATAATTTGAAATTATCACCTTCGACCGTGGTCAGACGCAAATTAGCAATTTCATCAACAGATGCAAATTCGCCAATAAAACGCACGTTTGATGAATTTGATGATGTTTCAATTTTACCACCTGGCACATTCAGATTATGCGCCCCCAGTGCAGATACAATATCCATCACCGTAACACCGTGCGCCGCCATTGAATCAGGATTCATCGCAATACGAATTGCGCGTTCGCGACCACCAAATACAGAAACACTGGCAACGCCTTTAATCCCTGTAATCTTGGTAGACAGAACATCGTCAACATATTCTTCGATATCGCGGGCATCCGCACCACGGATTACAATATCAACCACGGATTCTTGCAGTGGATTTAATTTTTCCACCATTGGTTGTTCCATGTCATCTGGGAATTCTGTTATCAAAGAATCTAATTTATTTTTGATTTCAGACGACTTGTCATTAACATTTACACCCAGATTAAATTCTGCCATTACCATGGCACTGTTTTCATAAATGTATGATGACACCTTTTTCAATTCGGAAACTTCACTGATGGCATCTTCGGCACGTTTTACAACCTGGGATTCCAGTTCGGCAGGTGATGCCCCCGGATAAATAAATGTCGATGTCACCAATGGAAAATCCAACGCAGGTGTACGTTCAATATTCATATTCGGAAATGATACCAACCCCAATACAACCCATACCAGAACAAACATTAATGTGGTAATTGGTCTGCGAACAAAAAACTTTAACATATCTTATACCCCCTGCTCTAATTTTTCATTTGAACTTTATCGCCGGCACGAACAGATGACAAAATAACAATGTCACCATCACGCAGGCCCGATGCAATATATGCGTTTTCAGAATCCTGACGGGCAACGTTTACATTGCGCACCGTCGCCACACCATTTTCAATTACAAAAACAGAACCATCAGTAATGGCATATAATGGAACAAAATGCCCCGTTGTCGTAAATTCCGCCATCTGTAATCCATCAGATACACCCGTCGTGCGAACAATATACATACCCGTGTCATAGTCAATATTGGACGACACAGATGTAATTTTACCATCCCCAATTTTTTGACCAGCGCGCAGTTTCTGGGCGCGGGTGGCCGATACGTATGCACGGTTGTTTTTGACCGCCAACGGTTCATATAATGTGCCAGGTACGCTTGACATTTCAATTGTCAAAACTGGCGCGCCCTTGTCCGCAGCAACGCGCGATGCATTAAACACATAACGCGCATTTTCAGACGCAACCGCCGCAAAGCGGAATATAACCCAACCCGCCAATATCGCAATCAATGAAATGTATGCTATTTTTTTGAACTTTTTTGTTGCCATTGTTGTTTGTATTTTTTCCATTTTATTCACCTAACTTTTTCACCGTTTCCGCAGACATTAAAATATTGTACTTCATTTGCAATACAGATGCGTCCAGTTGATATAAACCCGCCGACACATCCGCCAATTCAACCGCAGATGTTTGACCGGCCGCAAAACGATTCTGGGATAACTCATATGTTTTTGCCGCCAGGTCGCGCGCCTTTTCCAGAGACGCCAGATTATCGCGCAACATATCATAGCGATTTATTGCGTTGTTGTATTCTTCGGTTGTAACTTTTTTGGCCTGGGCCAGGTCTTCACGTGCCGCAGTGGCATTCATCGCTTCGACTGTTGCGTTGGCGCGATTTAAACCGCCATTGAAAATCGGCATTTGCAATGCCAATCCCCAATACGCAGACTGCCCCCCCCGTTTATCAAACAGATGACCGATATCGCCCGCCATTGAAGAATATGTATAAGATGCCGTTGCCGCCAATGTCGGATAATTGTTTGCACGTTTGGAACGCGCCGCGCGTTCGTACATGTTTACCTGTTCATCCAAAATTTCCCACTGGGGCGTTGACGTCAATTCGCCGGCGTCCAATGCCGAAAATTTATTTGGGAAATTATCTGTTAAAACTAATTCTTCGTTCACATCAATTCCCGCCATAATTTTTAGCATGCGGTGGGCGGTATCACGATTGAATTTTGTTTGCGCCAGGTTTACTTCCTTGGAAATAATATCTGATTCAATTTTTAATAAATTACTGCGGTTGGCACGACCGGCGGATGTCAGTTTTCTTTTCGCGGTGCGCGCATTCTTTAAATCCGTTTCGGACAAGCGCACCATTTCATCGGTCATTTTCGCCGTCCAATACAGGTCAGTCGCAGCATAGCGAACCGAACGACGGGTTAATTCCCGCGATGATTCGGCCATTTTAATTGCAGATTTAACAGACTTTACCGCATTGCCGATTTTGCCAAATGTATAAATAGGCTGGGTAAATGTCAGACCCACCTGGAAAATATTATCGGGAATTTCGATAAATACAGACTGATTTTCCAGGGATTCGGAAATTAAGCCCCCCATTTCAGGTGGTAATTCAATCCCCATGGATTCTGATGGATTTTCAACATTCACCATGTTCATATAAGACGCCGTTCCATCAATTGAAAACCAGCGTGACGCATTGGCCGCATCCAGGGATGCTTCGGCCTTGGATACATTGGCCTGGGCCTTTTTCAAATCGTGTGATTCATGTTCGATTTTTGCAATTGCATCTTTTAACGACAAGTCCAAAGAATACGCCGGCGAAACACAAATGCCGGCGCATAAACATGCGACCATCGATATGGTTTTACATTTATTCATTATCTAACTCCACCTTTTTGATAATATCGCGCATTGTACGCAGTGCATCGGTCAGACGTGCCTCATCATCGCGTGAAATATTCGCAAAAACACGTTCAACACCCGCACGAAACAAATCCATCGCAACAACCGCCAATTCTGCACCACGTTCAGACACACAATACCATGTGTTACGACGGTCGGCGTCATCAATCGTACGAACGACCAGGCCGTCAGCCTCTAACCGTCTGAATGCGACACATAAATTTGGCGCGGACACATGTTCGCGACGGGCGATGTCTTTTAATTTTGCACGCCCACCATTGTGCAAACGCACCAAAATTGACATCAACTGACGCGGATAGCCGGTTGTATCAACACGATCAAGACGCAGTTTGTCTGCGATTTTATCCAACGTCCAAATATTTTCCTCCATCAAACGAACAAATTCCTTGCGCGCCATTTTTATCCCCTGTATAATAGGTCTGATTTGCGATTTTGTTAAAAATCTTAATTATTATATGTTTTAATGATTAAATTGCAAGTGTTTTGTGAAAAAATTCTAAATAATATTTTCATTTGATAAAATTTCAATTATGTGCAACATTTGTTCGGTTAAAATTTATGGAAGGGTATCATGAAGCAAGACAAAGCATATTACTGTAAACTGTATTTTAATCAAATTTTGCCACAAATCACAGAAATCACAACACAATCAAAATATGGATATCATGGATTGAGCCATACAAATCAAGTTGCACTGTTTGGTATTGATTTGGCATACAGCATTAACCAGGATATTTTGCCAGTAATTCTGGCGGCGGGGCTGCATGATTGTGCACGCACCAATGACGAATGGTGCACTGAACACGGACCACGGGCGGTTCTGGTGGGGCGCGATTTTTTATCAAAAAACTATAAAAATTTATCAGAATCAACAATTCGACAAATTTTATATGCGGTTGAAAATCACACAGTTGGACGCGTTGCGCCCGATGGTGTATCTGCGTGTTTATGGGACGCGGACAGAATACGCCTGTCGTGGGAATATGGATTTAGACCTGAATTCTTTAATACCGCGCGGGGCCATGACATTGCGGGACTGGGCATTGATGGACAACGCAAATATATCGAAGAACAGGATGCATTTTTAATCCGAAACAGAATCAAATCGTATGAACAAATTCAATTCGAACGTGAACAGGATAAAATCCAAAACACAATTGGTACTGTGTTTTCGTGCAGGCAAAAATAAAAAAACCGCCAAGTGGCGGTTCTTTTATTTTATCACTTCATCGCAGATTAAATTTACCGCATTATTTTCAACGCGTGATTTTGCCGCCATTTTGTCCAGTCGCGATGGGTTATCAAATAATTCTGATAGCGTGGACGCCAACCAACGGGGGGTAAATTTAGATTGCTCAATGGCAAAGCCACCACCGGTCTTGGCAAAGGATGCGGCATTGGCGGCCTGGTCTGGGTTAATATTTAATGGCACGAATATCGCAGGACGACCAATTGTCTGAATTTCAACAACAGTGCTGGCCCCGCTGCGACCGATTATCAAATCCGCATCCGCAATCGCAGATGACATATCATGAATGAACGACAGCACATTTGCACGAATTTTATTTTCTGCGTAAAAACGCTGTAATTTTTCAACGTTTTCAGGACGCGTTTGATGCGTTATAAAAATCTTTTTATTTTTCATTGATGCCATGGCCGCAGGTACAACTTCGTCTAAAATCTGCGCCCCCAGCGAACCACCCGTCACCAATAATTTGCCGTCATGCGTTAATGGCGCACCCGCCAAATTTATAAAATCACGACGAACGGGCAGTCCTGTGTAAACAACACGCGTTGTGGAATTTGGAATACCAGATACGGTTGGAAAACTGGTCATCAATGTTTTGACCCAGCGCATCGCAAATTTATTTGCACGCCCGATTGCCGCGTTTTGTTCATGCAAAAATGTTGGAACGCGCCATACGTGCGCTGCAAAGACCGCCGGCACAGACGCATAACCACCGAACGCAACCACACGATCAGGACGAAAAATCATAAAACGCATGGTCAATGCAAATGCAGATACAGCAATCTTGGACAATGCCCAGATTTGTTTCAGGCGACTTTTTGCGCCGACGCCAGACGCCCAAACATGCGCAAAGCGCGCGCCAGACGGCGCACCACGACGCACCATATCACGCACACGACCATCACACGAAATTGTTATTTTATGACCACGCGCAGACAAGCATTCGGCAACGCTTAGTGCCGGATATACATGTCCGCCCGTACCGCCCGTTGCAATCCATATTTTCATAATATACCCCCATATTATTGTTTCCATTTATCTTCGCGGACAATTGCCAAAATCATACCAAACAACAGGCAATAGGCCAACAGCGAACTGCCCCCATATGATATGAATGGTAATGTCATACCCTTGGGCGCGAACAGATTTAATGTTGTTAACATATTAAAACAGATTTGTGTTCCAAACAGTGCCGCTGTACCGCCTGTCGCGTATAATACAAACAAATCACGCGCATTGGTCGCATTGGTTATTAAACGACGAAAAACAAAGAACAACAGCAACAACAAACCACCCGCCATAATTGCCCCCAAATCTTCGGCGATGGCGGCAAAGATAAAGTCTGTGTGTACGTCGGGTAAATACTGTTTAACAAATGCGTCATCACCCGACCCAAGCAACCCGCCATGGCGAATAGAATCAACGGAATTATCAACCTGGTACGTGTCGCCGGCGCCAGTAAAGAACGCAATTATACGACGATGCACATGCCCCAGGGAAAAAAAGGCAACCGTTAACATCAATGCCCCAATTCCTGCAAACACAGGAATTAATACCAGTGGCAGGCCCGCAATAAACACCATTGCACAAAAAACCAACAAATACAAAACCGCCGTACCAAAGTCAGGGTGATTAAATACAATTAAAATAGTCAATCCAAACAACGCCAAGTAATATACCCAACTGAGCCAGGTGTCAAACCGCCATGCGTCGCGATTAAAAAATATGTTTGCGCCATAGCGTTCCTTCATACGCGATAGAAAATACGCTGTCATTATGATAAAGCCAGGCTTCATAATATCCGCCGGCATAATATTAAAAAATCCAAACGACACAAAACGTGCAGAATTGTTAATAATATGTGGTGCAACAACCGTTAATGGCAACAACGCCAAACCAAACAGTAAATTTGCCGCAGATACGCGCAGTACCCATTTTGTACTTAAAAAACTGGATGTAAATAAGAATACCAAACCGACGCAATAAAACGGGATTGCCTTGACCAAATAAAAATACCAAGGCATGCCGATGCGTTCAGCCGCAACCGACCCAGCCGACACAACAAATATCGCAGACAGCGCAATCAGTAATAAAACACACCCCAGCAGACGTCTGTCTATTTCAAAGTACCAACTGGTTAATTTACTGTCATCGTTTCGCGTCAGTTTGAACATCACCACCCCACCCCGTCACATATTTTATGCGAATTTCAACAAAACCAACGCAAGTCCTGAAAACAATATCGATATGATAAAGAAACGTTCAACTATCTTGGTTTCTGGCCAGCCCAGTTCTTCGAAATGATGATGCAGGGGGGCACGCAAAAACACACGACGGCCCGTACCGGTTATTTTGCGTGTTGCTTTAAAATACATAGTCTGGATAAATGAAGACAACAGTATTAACACCATCATACCCGCCGCAATGCCCATGATAATTTCAGACTTTAACAGCATTGCAACCGTACCCATAAAACCACCCAGTGCCAGCGACCCAACATCACCCATAAATATCGATGCTGGTTTTGAATTATACCATAAAAATCCCAAAATCGCACCAAATGCCGCCCCCAGCACCGCGTACAGGCCACTGGCCATTGGTAAAAACATAACCGTATCCATAAATCCGATACGGGTTGCACCGTATAGCGCGACAACCAACACAACCAGAACAGGCATATATAATTTTGCCAACATACCATCCAGGCCGTCTGTGATATTTGTCGCGTTTGCACCACCACAAATCATAAAATACGCAAATACATAATACAACAAGCCCAATGGCAAAATTATACCCGCACCAATTGCCAATGAATATTCTGGAATATATGGGGGCATTGTTTTATTGATTAAATAGGCCAGGATTACAACAAACACACCTTCGACCAACAGGCGCGTTAATGGCGACAGACCGTTTGAAGCCTTGTGCGATTGGGATGTAACCTTTTTATAATCATCAACAAAGCCCAACGCGCCAAACATTACCAATGCAGACAACGCAATCCAACCCGTCGGATTCGACAGTGGCATAAACATCAATGACGCAACCAATATAGCAATGATAATCAAGATTCCGCCCATTGTTGGCGTGCCAGCCTTTTGCCGGTGGGTTTCGGGGACATTTTCACTGATTGGCTGACCCTTTTTCTGGGCGGTGCGCATGGCATTAATAAAGGCACGACCAAACAACAGCATTATCATAAACGATATGAAAAATCCGCCTGCAAATTGTGTCCAGCCACTGCCAAAAAATGAAAATCCATGGTTTAAAAAATAGTCTGTCAGCATAAAAAATCCTTTCCTTATGCCAATATTCTATCACAAAAGATTGGATAAACAAATGTTATTATATGAATTAAAATACGCCACCAACAACCGCGTTGGATTTTGCCGATGTTTTGTGCGGGGCGGGGTTTGGCGATTGACCGGGTTTGAAAACTTCCTGGATAATCATGCCGTCGGGGTCGGCGGTGGCGGCCGCGCCACTGCGGCGATTTACGCGCATGAATGTCATGCCATCAGGAACAGACAAAGGCTGGTTCTTGGCATCAGCCAGGGCAACACGCATAAAGTCCGAAAAAACACGCGCCGCCATGTGTGAACCCGCACCGCGTCCCAATGGCCGTGGTGTATCAAATCCTAAATACACGCCCGCAATTAAATTTTTTGAAAATCCAATAAACCACACATCTTTGATATCGTTGGATGTGCCGGTTTTACCGGCGATTGTATGGCCGGGAACACGCGCCTGTTTACCTGTGCCGCGTTCAACCGCACCTTGCAGTATAGATACCATCTGATACAAACTTTGTGGGTCAGACAATGGTTCTGTGTCAGACACAACCGTTGGTGGCAACAACTCGGACGACCATTCAACAATTTCGGTTGGCGTACCATTAATCAGGCGACCATATCTGTCTTCGATATAATCCACCAATTTAGGCTTTATCACACGGCCACCGTTGATAAATGCAGAATACCCCAGCACCAATTTTTCCAATGTCGTTTCACCCGACCCCAACGCCATGGACAGGTTTATATTTTTCATATCGGGCGGATAGACGCCAAAACGTTGCGCAACCTCAATCGCATTCTTGACGCCGATTTGTTCAACCAAACGCACGGTTGGAACATTGCGTGACGTTTCCAACGACAGGCGCAGTGGCACATCGCCCAGGAATTTCTTATCGTAATTTTCAGGCTTCCACAACGTGTCGTCTTCGCGCCAGCCAACAATCGGTGCGTCCAATATCATTGTCTGGGGGGTGTAACCACGTTCCAATGCCGCCAAATACACAAATGGTTTTATAGTCGAACCAATTTGACGATATGCCTGGGTCGCACGGTTGAAAGAACTTTCGCCAAATGAACGGCCACCGGTCATTGCAACAATGCGCCCCGTGTGCGGATTCATAGCAATTATTGCACCCTGTAATTTTTCATCGCGTCCTGTGTTATACGCATCCAGTTCTTTTTTCAATGCAGCGGCGGCGGCGCGTTGCAATTCAGGAACAATTGTTGTTTTTATATATAAACCCTGGTTATACAACGTTTCACGCCCCAACGTGCCCAGCAATTGACGGCGAACATCTTCGGCAAAGTACTGAAAGTCCGCTTCCATCTGGGCGGTAAATCCACTGTTGATATTTAATTCTTCGGCGGCGGCGGCGGACGCTTCGGATTGGGAAACATATCCTTCTTCGACCATGCGACGCAGAACATAATTACGACGTTCAACCGCACGGGTGCGATTATTTGGTGCCTTGGGCAGGGATGCTAAAAATGCACATTCCGCCAATGTTAATTCAGATACAGGTTTATTAAAATACATCAATGCCGCCGAACCAACACCGTATGCGCGTGCGCCCAGAAATATCTGGTTCATGTAAAGTGTTAAGATATGCTGTTTGGAAAAACTGCGTTCCAGACGCAGGGCAAGTATAGCCTCTTTTATCTTGCGCGATATGGTGCGTTCAGATGTAAGAAAGAAATTCTTGGCAACCTGTTGCGTAATTGTTGACGCCCCAGATAATGTTGCGTCACGCCCCATCGCACGCAATGCATTATTTGCCAATGCACGGACGATACCCTGGACATCAATACCGGGGTGCGTCCAGAAATTTTGATCTTCGGCTGCGATAAAGGCATTGACCAACATTGGTGGCATATCCGCGTAATCAATGAATACGCGACGTTCTTCGGCGTATTCCTGTAACAGTGAACCATCAGACGCATACAAACGCGTTGCAACCGGCGGGGCATATGTTGCCAGCTTTTTATAATCAGGTAAATCATTGCCGTATATTAATATCAGCACGGCCAATGACGCGATACCCGCGACAAATGCCCAAAAGAAAATATTTAATAATACACCAAAAAATTTCTTGAATTTCATAACAGGTGAATTCTAAGATAAAATGACACGCTTTGCAATTATTTAGTTTTGGATGTTTTTGATTTGCGTTTTGGGGTATCTTTTTTCCCCAGAATTTCCATTTGCATTTGCAAAATTAAATTTTCTTTGTCCTGGATACGTTGCAACAGTTGTTGGTTTTCCAATTTTATTTTATCCAATGATTGACGACTGACGACCAGTTGAGTTGCCATTTTCTGGTTGCGTTTGCGATTTAAGAAAAACGCAAACACCGCACCACATATCGCGCCGGCAGACGCACTGATTAAATCAAAAAGTGTTTCCAACAGAACCATGGAAACACTTTAACATTTGCGCATAATAAATTCACTGGGTTTATTTTCGCATGCCTGTTTTTGTATCAATCCAAACCTGCTCGTCGGCAATTTCCATCATCGGCATGTCGGATTTGCTGTCTGAATATGCACGAACAACATGTGGAATAATTTTGTTTTCACACGCCCATTCATCCATGGCCAACACCTTGTTTTTACCCCAACATAAAAAATCATATTTCCATGGTTTCTTTTTATTCATCTTGGAACAAAATACCGCGTCAAATTTCATGTCGCGCACCAGCGGTGGCAACAGGTAATCAGGACTGGCCGAAATCATTAATACTTTGCGGCCGGCATCACGTTCGGCCTGGACGCGTTCCTTGGCCCAACCAAAGCGTTCACGTTTATGCTGTTTAATAAATCCGGGGGCAAATTTTTTCACCATTTGTGGTGTAATAAAACGACGCATGTTTTCACGCCACCAAACACCATCTGGGCGCACCCAGCGCGCAATTCCACAAACACCCATCAATGGCAAAAATAACCATGGGCGAATACTGCGACGAAAACAATAGCGCGCAAAGGCAATGTTGGAATCCAAACCAGATAACGTTCCGTCAAAATCAAATAAAACAACTTCTGTTTTTTTCAGCATAAAAATTTATCCTTTGTTTTGTTATTCGTCGCCGATTATAAACAATCATTTGATTTTATGCAAGGTATTGTCGTTAAAACAATATTTTCCACTTGCGTGCGATTCGGCATTTGTTCTATGATTGAAACGGAAGGAAAGGAAATCATGCGTCATTTTACAATCAGTGTGTTGTCAATGTTTGTTATATTGCCCGCTGTGGCGTCTGCGCGATTACCGGTTGTGAATATCGCGTCGGGCGCGGTTTCTGCGCGGGGCGCGTTCGGCGAAGACGTTGCAAAACCAACAAAAAAACAGGTTGCATCAACACGCAAAAAAACGGTTGTTGCACGTACTGCGAATAAACAAACGTTGGTTGATATGGGCGAACAATTGGTCGCTGCAAATGATGTACTGATGCCACGGCGGCCCAGCGACAACCTGTGGACAAAAAGTGATGGCGCCGCATCCAATGAATTTGCGCTGCGTATGCCAATGGCAAGTGAATTTTCTGTGATTCGTTCCGACAGTTTATTACCCGAAGAAAGCATTGATAAAAAAATTGCGGTGGCGGAAACAAAAACTGAATTCAACCCCGTCGCCGAACCGATGGCACAAATCGACAACCAGATTGCAAGGCTGAATGAATTACAAAAACGCGCCGACGACAGCGTACGCAATGTGTCAAACCGCGTTATCGCTGCACCGATTGCCGAAACAAAAACAATCCAGCCGGTTCATATCGCAAAGGCAGAGCCAACAATCAAACCCGAAAATGTATCACTGCGCCGTATGGTTGTTCCGATGACTGATGACGTGGTTGTACGCAGTGTGGAAAAGAATACATCACCACGAATCGTTGCAGTGCGCGACGACATGACTAAAATGAGTCCCGCGCAACTGCGCCAGGCGTTCAGGAAAACATTCCTGTCGGAAAATAAACATTTGTCGACATACGCAGTCGATGACCGTTTTGATGTGGCCAGCGATATGTCGTCTATCGAAGGGTTCACCGCCCAGCGCGACATTTCCGAAAGTGGCGGAATTCGCCCACTGGAAATCAAAATCAAATTCCGTAACGAAGATTCGGCACTGTCACGTGAAAACTATAATCTGCTGACCGAATACGCAGGCATTGTTGTCAGCAAACCAACACGTGCAATTCAATTGGCGATTCCAGAACACATGACCAAGACCAAGGATGGACGTAAACTGGCGGCACGCAGATTGGCAATAGTTGAACAGGTTTTGACAGATAACGGTGTGTCACAGCAAAGAATCGTTCCGGTATTATCAAACCGTGATGAGTCTGGGTTTGTTCTGCGCATTATTTCCAGTGACCAATACGAAACACTGACCCAGCAAAAGCGCGATATATTCGGCGATACAGTTGGCAGCAAAACATATAAAAGTATGTCGTGGTAAAAATTATCAATAAAATATTAGAGTTTCTGTTTCCACCGGCGTGTCCATTATGTGATACGCCGGTATCAACACATGGTGAACTGTGCGCAACATGTTGGACGTCGATAAACTGGATTGAAAATCCAAAATGCGCACGATGTGGATATCCATTTCCGGCCGATTTAGACCTGGGTGGCACGCCATTGTGCCCGGTATGCGCAGCGGGAAAATCTGAACTGGATTGGATACGTTCGGCATGCGTTTATGATGACGCGTCCAAGGTGGCAATGCTGCCATTTAAACATGCAGGCAAAATACAATATGCGCGATTTATGTCACGCGCCATGATTTGGGCGTTGCGCGATATGGATATGGATGCAGATATAATTATGCCTGTGCCACTGGCGCGCCGCCGTCTGTTCAAGCGTGGGTATAACCAGGCGACATTACTGGCACGGCCAATTGCACATGCATATGGGTTAAAGATGGATTTGGATTCAGTACGACGCAAATATCGCGACGACATGGGACACAAGAATGCACGCGAACGTGCAGAAAATATTCGTGGCGTGTTTTCTGTGGTGCAGCCAGACAAAATCCGTGGCAAGAAAATTTTATTGGTTGATGACGTTATGACTAGTGGTGCAACATTTTCAGAAATGCGTCGCGTGTTAATCCGCGCGGGCGCGACGGCCGTTTATGGCGTCACATTTTGTCGCGTTGTGCGCGCGATTTAGGAATAAGACTTATATTTCACACCCAAGGCAGGCAATTTTGAAGTGCGGTTTATTTCCTGCCATATTACCCTGGCAGAACATTGATTGAACAAACTTAAAACTTGTTCCATATCTGGCGACAAAACTTTATGCGTCACAGGAATTGTAAAATAACATATTTCTTCTTCGTCAATGCTTATCACATACTCACATTCATCATCTATTACATCAGATGTCAGGGTTAAATAGTGCTCATCTGGCATAACAACACTGTATTCGCGCATCTGGCCCGTCGGGTCAATATAAGACGATACCCAGTTGTTACTGATGGCATCGCTAATACGCTGCAACAATTTTGGCGAAATATATGCATTTGTTTTCATTGTACGTACCTCGTGCAACACATTATCACAAACATGTCATTTGTCAACAAATATTAACAAGAATTGATTTTTATGTATTTTTGATTAAATTACTGATGTCCATACATGTATAACTGTACG
>JAEDOP010000106.1 GCA_016301865.1 Alphaproteobacteria bacterium | reverse complement strand
AAAATCAAATTTGCCCGTCAAACCGGCCGTCATCCAATGCGTATCACAATCAATGTTGGTGGTGCGTCGGATATTCCAGAATCATATACGCGATATTTGCGCCGTGGCATTGCGACTGCGTTGCATTGGGAACATCTGCCGGTTGTGATTGAATACGAAAAATCCGACAATCCATACGATTAAGCAAACCGCCACGTGGCGGTTTTTTTGTATGTTAAAAACTGTAATTTATACCCAGCCCCAGAAAATTAAATCCGCGGTATCCATTTGATAAAAATCTTAAAATATGGCGTGAAATGCGCGACTAAACTATTTACAGACCTAAAAAAAATTGTTATAATCGAAATGAACATACATGCATTGTGCATGGTGTTTGTGTACAGAAAGGTTGGGTTTCTGGGACATCCAGAACACAAGGAGAGTTTTTATGAAAAGTCAAACAGTTGCAAATTCCGTCAAGAATGCGGTCAGTACGGTCTTTTTATTGGCCGGTGCATTTTTTGTATGTTCTACGATGTTGTCAATTCGTTCGGTTTTTGCAGATCCAATTGCGCCAATGGATACGGTATATTCTGGTCAATCTGGGCGTGCGACCAATGCACGTTCTGGTCGCGCCAGTCCGCGCAGCAACACAACCGCGTCGCGCACAACGGTTGCGCGCACTGCAAATCCACGCAGTACGGTACAATCCCGTGCGGTCGCATCACGCGCAACTGTAAATCGTGCAAATGGGGTTGCGTCACGCAATGTTGTGTCGCGTCAAACGGCGGCAACAACCCGTGCAAATGCCAGTAATACCCGTACGGTTCGTGCGCGTACCGCGACAACAGATGCGGTAAATAATTCACGTGTATCATTACAGGGCAGTGCAATCCGTGGTTCAAAAACAACCACGTCAACCGCATATTCATATTTGAACGGTAAACTGTACACCGGCAACTATTCGAATATTATCGATTCAACAACTGGTTTGATTTCGTCGGACGCATTTAACAATTGTATGGAATCGTACTATACCTGTATGGATGAAATTTGTACGGCGCGTAATGCGGCCCAACGTCGCTGTGCCTGTGCCGGCCGCGTCAAGGCATTCGCCGAAGCGGAAACAGCCCTGGAAACCGCCAACGAAGAATTGATTAAGGTTTCAGGTGAATTGGCATTATTAATCGCGAACAAGGGCAAAGATGTATCCGAGGCATTTCAATTAACCGACGCTGAAAAGGTTATGAATTGTGTTTCATGGCAAGACACGACCAGTAAATATGGCATGAACTCAGAACAGGCAATCGATTGGTGCTATAACCACGGTATTTATGGCACTGATGGCGGCCGTGTATCATCGTGCGCCAAACCATCGTATTGTTCCACAACTGGCAACACCTTTGGCTTTGATATAACAAATCTGGATGGCAGTGGCTCTGACATTCTGGCGTCCTTGCAGGCGTGGGCCGATGCCAAGGAACAAACCATAACAATCCTGGACGATGACGAAAATGGCCTGTTGGGTGCATTTAACAATCTGTCATCTGTGGTCAGTGGTCTGGGTGGCTTTGGTGGCGCATTAGATTCCGCCGAAAAGCAAAAGGACAGCCTGGCTGAAACCTGGGGTTATGAATTGTTTGAATATGCACACAATAATGTTTGTGCGCGCGTTCTGGATTCGTGCTTTAACGGCATTTACGAAGCGTGCGGCACCCCACCATCTGGCACAAAATGTTCCAACGGCGCGGGCCAATGTCCGTATAATTACAACAGTGTAATTTCTGTAACCAATTCTGGCACATACGAATTGAATTTTATCAAGGCCAACAGCGGTTATTCCGCATCGAATTCTGCGACATGCTTTGGCTATACATCTACATCTGGCGACCCATATTCAAATCTGCGTGGTCCGGTTGCGGATGCGCGTCGCAGCATTATGCAGAAATACGCGCTGGACGCGAACGCGGACTGTGACGCCTATGGCGAACAGTTGCGCACCACGGCCCAAAACATCGGCTATCAAAAGGTTGCCGCCCAACAGGCCCTGCAACAGAAACGTCTGGAATTTGCGAACGAAGAACGCGAAACCATCTTGGCGGCGGCAATCCAGGCCAGCACAAACTTTGACGCGTGTATCAGCGAACTGTACGAATGTTATGATGCGCAATTGAATACACATGGCCCTGGCAAGAATTCTGTATGGACGGCATCGCGTATCCGCACATATTGTTCCCAGGTTGCCAACGTCCCATCGTGTTACGAAGAAATGGTATGTAATCCATCTACGTCGCAGTTCAAGGCGGTTATTGACAAAGCGGACAGCACGGAATGTGCCAACACCCAGGATTACGCCACAAACACATGTCGCAACATCGTGACATTGAACGAAATCCTGAATGGCACAGGCGCAACTGTGGAAGCGGACTTTGATGCACGCACCAGCACTAATTCCGCGGCCATCCGTGAACAGTGCTTGCAAGAAGCGATTGGTACAGACGGTTCTGGCAAGGTTGCAATCCGCACCTGGCTGGAAACCGAGTGGAACAATATGCAATCCGCCACCAACGAATAAAAAAAATCCCCCGTTCGGGGATTTTTTTATTCCCCTCCTGCAGAGGGGGCGGACCAGCACATGCCGGTGGGGAGGGTTGCTTAGATAAATAAAAGTTTATTTAAGT
>JAEDOP010000105.1 GCA_016301865.1 Alphaproteobacteria bacterium | reverse complement strand
ACTAAATATAAACAAACTAAACAAGCATGGGGATGAAAAAAGATGAATAACAAACCAAATCTGAATGCCGCACGTGCAACATACGGCAAACCAAACTATGAACGCGGCACACAATATTTGCCCTGGCCGGGTAAACCGTTGGATTATTCACACGCATACGTTGTATCAAATGAAAATTTGCGTCATACAACGGGGCTGACACGCGATATGGGGCGTCGGGTTCTGACCGTCGCAGGCAGTGGCGAACACCCCCTGTTTTACACCATCAATGGCGCGACCCAGGTCGATACATTTGACATTTCTTACTGTGCACGGGCGATAATGGACATTAAAACCCAGGCAATTCGTTCCGGTATGCCATATGAACAGTATAAAATATTATTAAAGGATTTGCACTTTGCCCCATCGGCCAGCAAAGTATCTGGGGTATCTGAAATACTGCCAAAAATCCCTGCACACAGCGCGCAATTTGTACGCGGCATGGACGGATACAGAATCTTTGGAAACGGTCTGAATCCTGAATATTATGCATCAGAAATGATTTCTGAAACGGAATATAAAACGTTGCAGAAAACATTGCATGGCGCATTTAAATTTATCTGGTCCGATGTTGCGACATTGCATACACAGTTAAATGGCGAATATGACGTTATCAACCTGTCAAATATCTTTGAATGGTCGCCTGATTTAATTCAGCCGACATTAACCAACCTACACAATCATGTGCGCCCAGGTGGCTATATTTTGGTCCAGACAGGGCGCAGTATACCTGTTGGGAAAAATATGGAAAAATTTATCGACGTACAAAAAGCCCTGAAGGATTGGGCCAAAATTGGGATTAATAAACAAGACCGCGACACCCAGGTAATTATACTGGAACGCACGCGATAAGAATTTATGCACCCTGACCACCAAAACAACACAAATCAAGATGTAAATAAAAAACCGCCAAATGGCGGTTTTTATTATTTCATCCTTTGCCGAATCTGGCTGATACGTGACTGAATTAGTGTCACGTCCAATGGTGCTTTTGACATATTCATCACCGATTCCACAAATGCCCGGGCGGACGGTGTCTTTTCTAAATTCGACGTACGCACGCGCAATACAGGCTCTGTACATAAGAAATAACGGCTGTTGTGTTTACTTACATTAACACCATTGCTGTGCAAAATATACTTTACCAATGGAATATCCACATCATCCACAAAGCAATACCAATATCTGTGCCGGTTACTGGCAACTGTATAGAACTTGTTCCTCGACTTAAACGCAACAACCTGGGCATCCAATTGCGGATTATCACTGGTCGCAACCGGTGCCGCCCCCGGAAACAAATTTTTTACATAACTTACAACTGTCTTATAACTTAAATCCATATTTTATCCTTTGATTGTACCATAATAATATTCCAACACAAATAAAAGGCAAGAAAAAAAACGCCATTACTGGCGTTTCTTATATTCCCAATCGATGGGTCAACTTCATCATAAATATAGACTCGTTACCAAAATCATCCGTATGGTTTGGATTAATTCTGTATATAAATCCAACAGCACCATCGGTAAAGTCACCAAACTGATGACGATATGTCCCCATCAAACGCATTTCACGCTTTTCCGGGCGCAGTGACAAATCTTCAACATGTGTATCGATAACGTTCAATTGGTAACCATTATCTGGCGCATCCACAACATCATATTGGGCATAAGCATACTGCAACGCGCCATCTGTTATTGCCAACGGCTGGGAAATACCAAACTCAAAGTTTCCAATATTTGCCCCAAACGCAAATGCATTTGATGTTATATCAGTTAACCCCATCACAAATTCACCACGGGCATTCGACCGTGTCTGGGCGAAAGTCGCACGCGCCGTCAAATCAACCATATCGGATACTTTATATTGTGCAACCGCATCAACATACATCGTATCCCCATCCCCCAGATTTAACAGTCCACCCGTCTGGGCACCCAACAATGTGTCCGTTTCATGCGCGTTACCAACCGAACCGATAAATTTGAATTTATCACCCGTCCACGCAACATTGGCCGCCCCACCCTGCATCAATCCCAATCTGGCCGGCATATATTGTGCCGAAATCGTCGGATCATTTTCCAACAAACCTTCGTCTGTAATTGCGCCCGAAAACGCGCGCGCACCAAACGACCATTTCCCAGAATTATATGCAACATCTGACACAACCGCATTTGACATCAACCCCAAAACTGGATTTGCTAATCCTGAAAAACGTGACACACCATCGGTAAAGTAATGCTGATATGACGCACCAAAATTCCAGTGCCCGATGGCATAGCCCAACGACAAATTATCCAAACCATTCAAATTGTCATTATATGCGCGTTCTGAAAAAGACATACTTAACCCCAGCGCACCAATCTGATTACGTTGCGTATTTTCACGCCGCGTTTTAAAATCACCAAACACATCGCCCATATACAGCCCACGTTCATCACCCGCGCCAAACGCAAATTCATTTTCCCACACACGCGGCAAAGACATAGTCCCATCAACATTTTCCAGCACATCAAAGTACGGCGCGCGAATTGTTGCCCCGCGCAAATTCAGCACAGACGATGGTCGAAACACAGTATTCGTCGCCGCCCGCCAGAACGCATTACCACTGCCCGACACAATATTA
>JAEDOP010000104.1 GCA_016301865.1 Alphaproteobacteria bacterium | reverse complement strand
CAGTGCGGCATTATCATTCGTCTGGCGTTCGATTTCAACCGCACGGTCATAGTTCGCAGATGCGGCGCGTGCGTTATACAGATTGGCAAAACCTGCGAACAATGGCATTGATGCACGGATGCCAATACTGCCACTGATTTTATCGTTGCCGGCGTTGAACGCTTCGGACGGTGTATCGTTCCATGACAATGAACCCGATGCAGATATTGACGGCAGGTTGCTAAGAAATACACTGTTGCGGCGGTGCCATGCGGCATCTTTGTTCGCGGTTGCGCGTAATAAATCAGGACGCGTTTTTTGCGCCTGGGCAAATAATTCATCCAATGATTTTGTTTCCTGGGGCGTGCCAATTGTTGACGGCAGGTCCGCAATTTCAATATCCTGGTTGGCGGGGAATGACAGTTTGGCCAGTAATGTCCCCTTGGCAATTTCGCGATTATTTTTTGCGCGTTCCAGGTCCAGGTCACGACTGGCCAATGTGGTATCGGCCTTTAACACGTCGGCCTTGGCGACCGAGCCGGCACGAAATTTTTTATTCGCAGTATCACGTGCGGTCTGGGCAACGGTGCGCAACATTTCGGCCGATTCAACGTCCGCATTTGCGTTCAGTAATGCATAGTACGAACCAATTATGCCATATACATAGTTTTGTACGCTTTCATCATAATCAAATCCCGCCGCGCGCCATGCATAGATAGACTGTTTAACGTCTGAAAAACGTTTACCAAAATCAAACAGTAAATAAGATGCAGAAACGGATGCACCATACGACCAATCGCCCCACTGTTCATTACGATATGGCAGTGATGCATTGCCCGATAAATTGACCGACGGCAAATAATCGGCATAGCCCGCATTTTTAGAAAAGCGTGCCGATTCGTATGCTAAATACGCGGCGGCCGTCTGGGGATTGCGACACAGGCCCAGTTCAATCACCTGGGGCAGGCTTAATTTCCCGGCCGGCACATCCATGCGTGTCATACAATCATCTGTCGACGCAAACGCACAAAAAGGCATCATAAAGAATGTAAAAAATGACAGTTTTCTCATAAAAATTCTCTCTCGGCCCAATAATATTTCACATTATACAATTTTTCTGTTGAATTACAATTTTTTTTTGCGTAAGATTGGCACACAAAGTTCAGGCCTGGTGGCAGAGTGGTTATGCAGAGGACTGCAAATCCTTGGATGCCGGTTCGATTCCGACCCAGGCCTCCACTGAAAAAAGCACCCCTTTTGGGGTGTTTTTTATAGTTTTTTATCCGAACCCATAATGTCGCGAATTTCATCGGTACATATCTGGGTCATTGTCGTTATTGCAGATGATAAAAATTCACGCGGATTAAAGTTTTGGGGATGCGTCGCCAATGCGCGACGCGTCGCCGCAACAAAGCCCAGGCGCAAATCACTGTCTACGTTAATTTTACAGATGTTCATTTGTGTCGCACGACGCAGTTGCGTGACATCAATGCCACGCGCGCCAGATAATTTGCCACCAAATTCGTTGATTTGCGTCACCAAATTTTGCGGAATGTTTGACGCACCATGCAACACCAACGGAAATCCCGGCAGACGCGTTGCCACATCCGCCAAAATATCAAATCGCAATTCTTCGTCATCGCGGCGACGCTTGTACGCGCCGTGACTGGTGCCAATGGCGATTGCCAGGGAATCATTTCCCGCGGCACGAACAAAACGTTCGACATCTGACGGGTTTGTATAACTGGAATTTTCAGAGAATGTATTTTCGTCTTCGATTCCAGCCAAGACGCCCAGTTCCGCTTCGACCGTGACGTTGTGTTTGTGTGCAATTTCTACGACACGCTTGGTTATTTCAACGTTTTGGTCAAAAGGCAATTTACTGGCATCAATCATGACGGATGAAAAGCCCAATTCAATCGCGCGCGCGCACGATTCCACAGATGACCCATGGTCCAGGTGTAACACAACACCGTCATCGGACGATAAATTTGCACCCATAATCATGCCGGTTAACATATCAGCGCCCATATACTTTAACGCAGATTCAGACACCGCCAGGATAACCGGACTGCGCATCATGCGCGACGCGTTCAATATCGCCATCAGTGTTTCCATATTGTAAAAATTAAACGCAGGTACGGCATATTTGCGCGCAATCGCGTCTGCAAACATTTCACGGGTATTTACCAGGCCAAGTTCAATATACTTCATATTTTATTCCTTTGACATGGATTATAGCATATTTATGCGCCCGTGGTTGAATTTTTTTATGGGTTTTAATTGACAATGGGGGCATTTGTGCCAAAATTACTACGAATCGGGGGACGGACAGAGATAATCGTTTATAGACAAGGAAAATAAAATGAAAAAGACTTTGTTTGTATTGTTCGGGTTGCTGGTGTTGGCGGGCTGTTCGTCGTATTATGATTATTACAAGGGTGGCGTACGCTATACCCAGGATGGGGATGATTGTGTGTTCTATGCCGCGGAACGTGGTCGTCGCTATTCCGAAGATATTCGTTCACTGGATTTAGATAAAAAGATTGTTTATCGCAATACAAAATGTCGCGATTTATACCTGCGTGATAATTTTGGTGCCGCCCAGCGCACAGAACGCCAGGTACTGGCACCGGCCGCAAATAAACCAACAACATGCGGTTGCCCAGAGAAATGCGGCAAGAAAAAATATGTTTTTGTGAAATAAAAATCCCCGCCAATCGGCGGG
>JAEDOP010000103.1 GCA_016301865.1 Alphaproteobacteria bacterium | reverse complement strand
TGGATTATACTTTGCGAATACTAAATTCGCAACCGCAATAATTTTGTCGATAAAAATCAGACGCGCGGTTGATTTGGATGCGTAAATTTTCATCCCACTTAATTGGCAAATATTCAATATCGTCACAGGCTAATGTGGCGGCGTAATCCACCTGGGACTGGTCCTTGTGACGGGATACGCCCAGAACACTTGCAATTGCATTATATCCGTTTTCACGCGCAAAACGCACAGCACGGCGAAAACGGTATTCAAAGCACAGTGCGCAACGCGCCCCGCGTTCAGGTGCGGTTTCGAATCCGCGCACACATTCGCGCCATGCATCATGGTCGTATTCCAGAACCGCGTATTTTACACCCAGTTTTTCGCAATATTTAATCTGTTCATGCATACGCTTGGTATATTCTGATTCTGGGAAAATATTCGGATTATAGAACAAAACGATAAATTCCGATACGCATGGCACAGCACCATCCGCCAACTGTTTAATTGCGCCGGCCGAACACGGCGCGCAGCAAGATAACAAAACCAGTTTCGTCGCGTTCATTTATAAAGTTTTTTGGTTAATCTTTCTAGCATTTATATTTACCGCCAATTTCTGTATTTTCATCTAATTCAATTATTTTATCGCCATCATCACCAATCCCCAATTCCGACGGGCTGCACATCATACCATATGATTCGACGCCTGCGACCGTTCTTTGGGCCAATGTTTTTTTCATGCCGGGCAGTTTTGCACCCACCGGCGCCAATACCCCACGCAGGCCCACGCGCACATTTGGCGCACCACAGACAATCTGAACCGTGTCCGCCCCAGTATTTACCGTCAAGATATGTAAATCATCGCGGGTTGGATGATTTTTCACATCCGTGATTTCTGCAACAATTGGGGTTGGGATGTTTTCATCCTGTTTCGGGGCATATTTTTCAGTCAACTTCAAAACCGTTTCATCATCTATGCGATTAAACAGGTTTTCGGGCACAGTAAATTCCACACCGTCACTGACACGGTGTTCGTATTTGGTTGGCCACGATAAATCATGTTTGTCCGCAAAGATAGCCTGCATTTTTTCCGCAGCATTTGGGATAAACGGCGCAGACACGCGTGCAAACAGGTCAATTAACTGGAAACATTCGTTCAGACATTGTCCCGCACCCGCCATATCACCATTTTTTACCAACGCCCATGGTTCGCACTTGGTCATGTATTCGTTACCAATTGCATACAGGCCACGCAGTGCCGCAATTGCCGCACGAAATTCGCACGCGTCCAGCGCAGATGTTAATTCAGCCAGTTTTTCATTAATCTGGGATTCCAATTCTGGGTCGGGCGCGCCGGCATTTGGCACATTGTTCCCAAAGTTTTTTGCAGTTAATTTACATACGCGCGACACAAAGTTCCCCAACATACCGATCAGGTCTTTGTTCACAACGTCTGCGAAACGCGCAATCGTAAAATCATTATCGTCTGTTTCAGGCGCATTTGCCAACAATGCATAACGCCAATAATCCGCCGGCGCGACCGTAATCGCAGAATCCAAGAATATGCCACGTTTTTGCGATTTCGAGAATTTGCCCCCTTCGAAATTCAGGAAATTCATCGCCTTTAACATATCAACCGTTTTCCAGTTGTCATTCATGGCAAGTTGCTGTTCTGGGAAAAAGACTGCGTGGAATTTCACGTTGTCTTTGCCCATAAATTGCGCATAGTGAACATCATCGCCACCATGCCACCAATCGGCCCAATTTTCATTTGCCGCCTGGGAAATAGAAACATAACCCCAGGGTGCGTCAAACCATACATAGAAAACCTTGTTCTGGTACCCGGGTTTGTTCACAGGTATTCCCCACGGCAGGTCGCGCGTAATGGATGTATCACGCAACCCTTCGTTCGCCCAGCCGCGCGCAATCGCCGCCGCAGAATGCGACCATTTTGGCGTGTGTGTTGCCAGCCAATCTTTCCAGGTATCTTCGACACGCGACGCCAAAAAGAATAAATTCTTGGTCGGGCGCATTTCGATTTTATTGCTGCCTGAAATGGTGCTGCGCGGGTTTATCAGTTCGGTCGCCTCATAAGTGGCACTGCATTTATCACACTGGTCGCCACGCGCACCATCAAAGCCACATTTTGGACACGTTCCAACCAATTGACGATCGGCCAAGAACATATTGTCATCAATTGAAAAAGGCTGAATTGTTTCGCGTTCTTCGATTAGGCCCAATTGGTCCAAACGTGAAAATAATTCGTGGATTAATTTTTCTTGCTTTTCTGTGTGGGTGCGACCGTACAGGTCAAATGACAAATTAAAGTCGCGCACGGCACGCAAATGTTTTTCATAGTATTTATTATTATATTCAATAACTGGCATATTTTCCGCCGCCGCACCAACAACCGCAGGTGTGCCATGTTCATCCGCACCACAGACATATAAAACATCGCGGCCACACGCGCGACAAAAACGCGCATATACATCAGATGGCAACCAACACCCAATCAAATGCCCCAGGTGTAATTCCCCATTTACGTATGGTAATGCCGATGTAATTAAATATTTTTTTGCCATGTTTATGTGCCTTTTATTAAAAAAATAGACGCCAACGGGGGCGTCATTCGATTCCCGTTGATTTGTTGCCTAAGATTAGATTTGCATTCGCATGTATGGTATTATAAAACATATTTTTGACAAATCAATATTTATAATCCCGTTTTTTATTGGTGTGGCGGGCAAATCG
>JAEDOP010000011.1 GCA_016301865.1 Alphaproteobacteria bacterium | reverse complement strand
AAAACCGCCAAATGGCGGTTTTTCTTTAGTGCTCTTCGCCGATGTGTTCGGGCTGATATATTTCAACGTCGCGTGTCATCGCCAAGAATTTATCCGCGCGTTTTGATGGCAATTCATCAACCGGAATTTGCTGTAATTCAACAATCTGGGCGGCAACAGAATTGGCCAATAATTCCATTGTTGTTTGCCAATCTGTGTGCGCACCACCGGCCGGTTCATGAATAATTTCATCAATCACGTTCATGTCCGCCATATCGCGCGCGGTCAATTTCATTGCCGCAGATGCAGTTGCACGGTATTTATTGTCGCGCCACAAAATACTGGCACATGATTCGGGGGCAATCACAGAATAAATTGCGTTTTCCATCATCAATACACGGTCGCCCGTTCCAATCGCAATCGCACCGCCCGAACCACCCTGGCCGGTGTTGACGGCAACGTATGGCGCGCGCATTGACAGACCCGCCGCAATTGATGACGCAACCGCCTGGGATTGACCGCGTTCTTCGCCTTCGCGGCCGGCGAATGCGCCAGCGGTATCAAACAGCGAAATTAATGGCAACTGAAATTTTTCCGCCAGGCGCATCATGCGAACCGCCTTGCGATAGCCGTCGGGATTGGCCATACCGAAACGATGTTTCTGACGGGTTTCGATGGTGCGACCCTGTTCCTGGCCGATAATGACGGCAGGGATACCACGCCAGAACCCAATACCAGAACCCATTGCCGCATCTTCGGCATATAATCTGTCGCCGGCCAGATATGTCCAATCGTCAACAATACCATTGATGTAATCCAGGAAATGCGGGCGATTTTCATGACGTGCCAGCAATACTTTGTCATACGCTTCGTTTTCGCCCATACCACGTATCTTTTTCGATGCGTCATGCGCAGGCGTCGTGGCAACAATTTGTTTCGGGGCGCGTTCTTGCTTGGTCAATACTGCCAAGATTTTCGCAATCGCATCATGCAGGCCACCACGTGCCACAACCATATCGACCATACCGTGTTCGTACAGGTATTCAGCCGTCTGGAAATTTGATGGCAATTTTTCGCGAATATTTTGTTCAATGACACGACGACCGGCAAAACCGATACGTGCGCCCTTTTCTGCAATATGGATGTCGCCCAGCATCGCAAATGACGCCGTTACACCACCGAATGTTGGATCGGTCAACAAAACGATGTACGGAATGCCGTTTGCGTGCAACTTGTTCACAGCGGCCGTTGTGCGTGCCATTTGCATTAATGACAAAATGTTTTCCTGCATACGGGCGCCACCACTGGATGTGACCATAATAAACGGACGACGTTCTGCAACCGCGTGTTCCATCGCTGCGACAATTGCATCGCCCGCCGCACGTCCCATAGACCCCATCATAAACAGGCCATTCAAAACACAAACCGTCGATGGAACACCACCAATCGTTCCGTCCGCCGTAGATACTGCATCATAACACCCCGTTTCAGAACGCGCATCATCCAGGCG
Source organism: Alphaproteobacteria bacterium (assembly GCA_016301865.1). Lineage (GTDB taxonomy): Bacteria > Pseudomonadota > Alphaproteobacteria > Rs-D84 > Rs-D84 > Enterousia. The sequence continues at coordinate 12,206 of JAEDOP010000011.1, read as the reverse complement.
TTCAGTGTACGCAATGCGATCGACAAACTTTAACGGGTCGTCCGATACGTTTGGCGGCGTTAATTTTTCCCAAGTATTATCGTCGAACAGTAAATCAAAACGCTGTTTCGGGGTCATGATAAATGCACGACCGCAACTGGGGCAAATGTATTTATTATCCTTGTAATCTTTATAGTAAACCAGTTTGCCACATGATTCACATTTTATCCACATCAAGCGACGAACACGTTCATAGCGTTCGCGATTTCGATTTTTAATGCCTGATTTTTTGCCAAATAACATAATTATTGTCCGTTCATCTTTTTAGTTAATTCACGACTGGGTTTGAACAAAATAGTCGTACTGGCCGGTAATGGCATAGGCTGACCCGTACAGGGGTTATATCCAATTTTCGTTGCGCGGGCACGTGGCTGAAACGTGCCAAAACCACGGATTTCAATACGATTGCCGTTGGCGACGGATTCAATCATATGATCCGATACCGTATCCAAAATCGCGGCCGCGTCGCCGGCACGCATGTGTTTAAAACGAACCTGAATAGAACGTACAATGTCTGACCTTTTCATAATTTATATCCTTTGTTCTTGCACTGTATTATTAATATCTTAGCACATTTTATCAAGAGTAAAGTTTTTTATTTGTTTGGAATACGTTCCTGTGCCGAAAATACGCTAAAAATGTTAAATTATTTACAAGGACAAGAGGTGAAATTATGCACGACTTATTCGATTTATGCGATTGCGATGAACAGGCGACGGTAACAACAATGCCACTGATTGGCGACACAGCCCCCAGTTTTAGTGCCAGCACCACAAACGGCCCAATACAATTTCCAACAGACTTTGCGGGGAAATGGGTCGTATTCTTTTCGCACCCGTCGGATTTTACGCCGGTTTGTACGTCTGAATTCATTGCATTTCAGCGTGATTTAGCAGAATTTGAAAAACTGAATACCCAGTTGGTGGGATTATCGGTTGGGGCATTGTCATCGCACCTGGCATGGCTGGACGCAATTTCAAAAATGCCGGATGGTATCGACATAACATTTCCACTGATTGATGATATGGGGGGCAAAATTGCAAAGATGTACGGAATGATTCAACCACACGCATCGGACACGCACGCCGTGCGCGCAGTCTTTGTTATTGATCCGGCGGGCATTGTTCGTGCGATTTTGTACTATCCGGCGGCTCTGGGGCGCAACATCGAAGAAATTCGGCGTATGATTGTCGGATTACAGACGGGCGACGCGTTTGGGGTGGCGGTGCCTGCGAATTGGATGCCGGGCGATGATGTTTTGCGCCCTGCCCCGTCAACAATGCGACAAATGCGCAAGGACAAACATACACCATGGTTTATTACATATAAAAAGTTGGACAAGGATGTTATTTATAGCAAAATCGGAAAACAAAAACCTGAGCAAAAATAATCCAGGTGCAAACAGACCGGTTTATTTCTGGTTCAAAATACCAGCGGAAAGTCGCGTATGTCCAGTGGCACGCCGTCGCGTTCAGGATTCCACTGATACATCGACATAATGACGCGTTTTTCATTATCAAATTTGACGCCCTCGGCGCGCAGGGCGCGATATTGTTCCGCCGCCATACCGGAACACAGCGTGCCGTCTTTGAACACAACACGATGCCACGGCAGATGCCAGGACGCCTTGTTATTTGATGCATAGCCGACAAAGCGCGCCATACGTGGACGGCCAATCATTTGTGCGATTTGACCAAACGACGCAACGCGTCCGGCAGGAATGCGGGCGACGGTATCATAGACTTTTTCATTGAATGTTTTTTCCATGGAATTTAGTTTATCAGTCATGATAAAAATGTCAAATATTTGGTCTTGCAAAATAATCCGGGGGTGGTTATAATGCGTGTCACGGAGACGTGGCAGAGCGGTTGAATGCGCGCGACTCGAAATCGCGTATACGGCAACCCCGTATCAAGGGTTCAAATCCCTTCGTCTCCGCCACCCGTCTTTGCTAACGCAAAGCCGCGGTTAAGCGGATTTAAGTATAGCAAAACGGAGTGCCGCGGCTTTTGGGTCGCAGTTTTTTTTTATAAAAAACAAGACAAAAAGACGGGCAAAACATGTATTATGTGTATATTTTACAATCAATAAATATTCCAGATTCCTTTTATATTGGTTTTACAACTGATTTAAAACAGAGATTAGCGGAACACAATTCTGGAAAATCGATACATACAAATAAATACAGACCTTGGCGAATAAAAAATTATTTTGCATTTGACGAAGAACAAAAAGCCAAAGATTTTGAATCTTACTTAAAAACTCATTCTGGACGTAAATTTTGTAAAAATCATTTTTGATTTTTATTATTGTGTGTCGGGGACAGGAATTCGTCTCCGCCATCCGCTTTCGCTTACGCTACAGCGAGATGGCCAGAAATTACCCCGCCAATCGGCGGGTTTTTATTTTAAACTTCGAAATTGTAATTTTTGACAGATTTGACGATGGCGTTGACCAATTTGTCTTGGTGCGCGGATGTCTTTAATAATTTTTCTTCGGCAGCGTTGGACAGATGTCCCAATTCCAGTAACGCCCCTGGAACAGTCGAACGCAAAACCGCAAATGGCGCATGACGAACGTCGGGACCGGGCTGTTGTTCAATGGATGCACGTTTGAACGATTTGGCACAGCCGGTGGCGTATTCTTCACTCATTTCCGCGACGGCGTGTTGTTGCAACGAAGACAAGGCAATGCGGATGTTTTCTTCGAATTCAGTAAATCCAGACACCCCGATTTTGTCAGCGGCGTTTTCAGCATCGGCCAGTTTTTTTGCCTCTTCATCCGATGCCTTTTCCGACAAGGTATAGATTGAAAAACCTTTCATCTTGCGGCTGGGGTTTGCGTTGGCGTGCAGGGATATAAACAGGTCAGCATTGCGCTTTTCAGCGATGCTGGCGCGTTCGGCCAATTTCAAATATGTGTCACCACTGCGTGTCAGGTATGTTTTAAAACCGTTCGCGTCCAGTTTGTTTTTTAATTTTTTTGCAACTGATAGCACAATGTCCTTTTCACGGGTGCCCCCCTTGCCGATACAGCCCGGATCTTTGCCCCCGTGGCCAGCGTCAACAACAATCACATATTTACGTGACGCAGTAATCGCAGTGGTTGTCGCCGCGGATGACGTTGTGTACTGGGCCGGTTCAGCCGGCGCGCTCGTTGTGCCCGCGACAAAATCCAGCACCAGACGATAATCATTATCGCCATTCGGTTCAAGGACCAGAATCGATGCCTTAGGAATTTGGACAATTGACTGTTTTAACGTGGCAACAATTTGCAGACTGTCGCCATTTTGCACCTGGGCAATGGATTTTACCAAACCACCCGATGCCAGTTTTGGCGATACAGACATATTTGTGGTGGCGTTCGCAATATTTACAACCAACTGACCCGCAGGATATGACAGCGAATACGACGGACGCGCGGATGTTTCAATCACCAGTCGTGTTTTATCGCCGGGCTGAATCCCAGTGCGCAAGGAACGCAAAGAATTACGCGCTGCAAACGCCATACGTGGCAACAACGCTGTTGCCATAATTGAAAAACCAGTCAACTTTAATAAATTTCTGCGGGTGATTTTCATGGATTCTATTATATCAAAATTCACAGTATTCTTCAAGCCCGTTTCAGGAATATATGGTTGCGTCTGGGAATTAATTCCGATAAAATGTACGTGTCAGTTAGCAGTTGGGCGTCGATAACCCAGATAACTAACAAAAATTTGTTTTGACTAGCTGTCCCGACATAAAAGTCGGGAAGTTGTGGCCATACAACAGGGTGCATTATGAGCATCTAAAAACCACAGGGTCAAAGTTATCTGACTTATCGAACTTCCCGACTCCTATTTCTGACGTAAAATAGGAGTTTTTTTATGAAAAAAGTTGCTGTTTTATATATTGCGCTGGGGCGATATGTATCTTTCTGGAAGGGGTTCTATGAATCATGCGAAAAATGCCTGGGGCCATGCGAAAAGGAATACTTTATATGGACCGATAATGATGTCTTTGATTATTCAGACGCAAAAAACGTGCACGTTACACGCGCCCAGAAAAAGGGCTGGCCATATGATACATTGTTGCGATTTGAAATGTTTTTGCAACGCGAAAAAGAACTGAAAGAATTTGATTATATCTATTTCTTTAATGCAAATATGGAATTTGTAAATCCTGTGGATTTAGCCGAGATTACACCACGCGAATGGCACGATGGATTGGTCGCGAGCAGCCACCCAGGACGCTGTGGCGACATATTGTCGGGTAATCCCGACGTATTTGTATACGAACGCAGACCAGAATCAACCGCATACGTGCCATACGGCAAGGGAAAGCACTATGTCTGTGGCGCATTTAACGGCGGGACAAGTGAAGCGTTTCTGAAAATGTGTAGAAAACTGAAAAAGAATATCCAAATCGATTTAGATAACGGCATTATTGCACGCGTTGATGATGAATCGCACCTGAACGCATATTTAATAGATAAAAAATATTTGCTGTGTGGGCGCGCGTACGGATTTCCCGAGGGTAAACTAAAACACGTTAATCGGGTTGAAATGCCAATGGTTAAGGTTGTTTCACGGCACAAAGAGCACCCTAAATACGGCGGGGTGCGGTGGCTGCGTGGACAAAGTGAACGGAAAATTCCAAACAATTGGTTTATACGCAATGTCATGATACCGGGATGTAAGGTCGTGTCTGTGTTTATTCCGTCGAAAAAATATAGAAATAAAGTAAAAAACCATTTAGGTTCGATTTAAAAAAACCGCCAGCTGACGAGATTTTCTTCAGGGAGCATCCGTCTGTGCACAGCACAGCCGAGATAAAAAAATTAATATTAAGCCGCGTCATTCACGCTTGGATTCACCCACGCAAACATTTGTTTGCGCGGGGCCCGGGGCAGGAATCCACTGCGTCGCAGACATTTTTTGCAGTCACTGCGGGGCAATCCAGTGAATGCACTCATATCTGATTCTATTTACTGGATCGCCACGGCTGACGCATCGCGATGACAAGGGTGCTTAATTTTTCCACATAACATTTATGACTGATGAACAGGATAAACTTTTGTTTATGTTAAAACCCGTCATGGCCGATGGCCACCCCGCCATAGATGGGGAATAAAAAATCCCGCCAATCGGCGGGATTTTTATTATAAATCGAAACGATTTAGTTCAACGCTTCTTTCAATGCTTTACCTGGTTTGAATTTAGGCTGGGTAGAAGCTGGGATTTTGATAGCAGCACCAGTCTGAGGATTGCGGCCTGTTGTTGCTTTGCGTTTTGCAGTTGCAAATGTACCAAAACCAACCAAGCGAACTTCGCCTTTCTTTTTCAAAACTTTTGTAACTGTGTTGATGAATGCATCCAAGCATGCAGCGGCAGTTGCCTTGGTAACGTCAACTTCGTTTGCGATTGCTTCAATCAATTGCTGTTTGTTCATGTGTTTCTCCTTTCATAGAATTTTATTATAAGGTGTCCCGCAGTTCCAATGGACATTCCTTGTACTGCTTGTCCGAATCGTAGAGAATTCCGCGCTTTAAGTCAAGTCAATAATTAAAAAATCCCAGATTTTTGCAATGTTGACAAATTCTGGTTTAAAAAAACCGCCGATTGGCGGTTCGGTTAGCAACTTATTATTTACTTAGACAGTTTGCAAATGATTGCGACACCAACGATTCTTCGGCATTGGTCATTTGCGCAACCGGAACAACAAAACAGCGCGCACTGTCACGCAGAACAAATACCTTGGTCCCGCGGGTGTATGCTGTTTTCATGTTATCAATCTGGGCACTGGTTAAAAACGCGTTCTGGGTCGTTGATGGCAACGACATTGCCGCATTTATAATCTGAAACGCGCGATCGAATGTATAGATTTCATCGCTGAGGGATCGAACCTCCATCCAAATTGACTGATTTTCATATGGATTTTCGATTCTTTGATCCGTTGTTGGGAATGCTGCGTTTACCGCCAGGGCCGCAACCGTTTGCAGGGCCGTTGGCTGGGACGAATCTGTGCCATGTGACACTGTGTTCAATTGCATATTATCGCCACACGCCAGATTCATGCGATTTGTATAGCCCGCCAAGACTGCGTCAACGGCGGCCTGCCAATCTTCGCCCTTTTTGTTTAAATCCAGACTGACGATTTTTTCAGCCCAGCCCCAAATGTTCGCACCAACATTGCCGGCGTTGGCAAAGCGGGTAACCATTTCTGCACTGCCCCCCGGGACACCTGCGCCACAATAATCGGTCAATTGTGTGGTTAGCATACTGGACGTTTCATTGCCATAGGCAAGCGCAACAGAATGACATGACATCGCGGCTTCTAGTTCCTGGCGACGCTGAATACACAGGTCTGAATTCGATTTAGACAACTGGGTCGCCATATTTGACATCGACAGATATGACATTAATTCCTGTTGTACATATGACGGGCACAGACGCGCGGCCGTATTCATGCCACCGGTGGAATTTTTTGTATTCGCGCCATACTGGGGCAATAATATTTCCGTATCACGTTGCAGACACAACAATGCATAATTGTACAATTCGCTTTCCGTTGCATACTGGCACTTTGATTCACGCTGGCCTGGGACGACGGTGACGTCACCGCAATAATCCGACAGGCATTTGAAAATCTTTTCCCGGCAGGCCGTATCAACATCAGGCTGGGTCACCATGAAATAATTGTTACGTTGGTTCGTTTTATAGGTATTCGCAATGCCCGCATTACCACGCAGACCACCCGATGACGTTGGGGTCTGAATCGCCAGACCGCGATTGCGATCCGATGCGCCAACCGTACCAGCAGATACCGCAGATGCGCCGTTTGCCAACAAACATGCGCCAACCAAGCCAAAAACACACAGAAAATGCTTCATGGTAAAATCCCTCTCGTTGCGTTTATTTTATCACAACCGTTTGCAAAAGGCAAACATTCATTTGATTTAGAAAAATTAACTGATATGATATGTATTATGATTATAGCAACAGAAGTTTTATCACAAATCCACGACGACATTTCTGCCGTCAGGGGGTTTCTTTGACCCCGAAAAATTACAATCACAGATTGACGAACTGAACATTCAGGCAAACGACCCGGAACTGTGGAATAATCCAGATAATGCACGGGCGATTTTACAAAAGAAATCCAGTTTGGAAAAGGCCTTGGGCGAACTGGTTCACATGGAATCAGAATATGCGACACTGCGCGAGTTGTACGAAATAGCACCAGATGATGCGGATGTGCTGGGTGCAATCGAAAAACTGGGCGATATGGCGCACCGGGCAAAGTTTATCACACTGTTTCGCGAACCAGCCGACGAAAACGGCGCATTTTTGTTTATCCAGGCCGGCGCAGGCGGGACCGAGGCACAAGACTGGGCCCAGATGATGTCACGCATGTACGCACGCTGGGCCGAACGGCACGGGTTCACAACCGAAGTTATCGAAGAACACGAAGGCGATACAGCCGGAATAAAAAATATCACATATCGTATATCTGGTGAACGGGTGTATGGATGGTTAAAGAACGAGATTGGCGTACACAGACTGGTACGTATTTCCCCATTTAATGCGAACGGAAAACGACAGACCAGCTTTGCGTCTGTTGATGTTTGGCCGGATATTGATGATACAATCGAAATCGAAATTAACGACAAGGATTTACGTATCGACACATATCGCGCATCGGGCGCAGGTGGCCAGCACGTTAACAAAACCGACAGTGCGGTTCGCATTACCCACATACCAACCAATACTGTTGTAACATGTCAAAACGAACGCAGCCAGATTCAGAACAAAGAAATGGCGATGAAGATGCTGCGTAGTAAGTTGTATGAACTGGAACTGCAAAAACGTGCCGAGGCGGAAGACGCCGCCAAGGCCACCCAGAAAAAAATTGAGTGGGGCAGCCAGATTCGAAACTATGTCCTGTATCCGTATCAGTTGGTAAAGGATGTGCGGACTGGTGTTGAAAAGACCGATTCCGACGCCGTACTGGATGGCGATTTAGACGATTTTATGTTGGCCAGTTTACAACAATAAAAAATCCCGCATTTTGCGGGATTTTTTTGAGACATGAGACATGAGACATGAGACATGAGATATGAGATATGAGATATGAGAAAATAGGAATCCCCCAGGTGGGGGATTTTTATTCCTGGATAAAACCGCCAGACTGCATTTTCCACATGCGGGCATATTCGCCACCACGACGAAGAAGCGTGGAATGGGCGCCCTGCTCTATCACATGACCGTCTTTTAATACGACAATTTTATCCATATTGCGCAATGTTGACAGGCGATGCGCAATCGCCAATGTGGTGCGTCCATCCGCCAATTCGTCAAACGATTTTTGAATACAGACCTCGGTTTCTGAATCCAGGGCGGATGTTGCTTCGTCCAGAATTAATATTGGGGCATCTTTTAGAAACGCACGCGCGATTGCGACACGTTGACGCTGACCACCGGACAATTTGATTCCGCGGTCGCCAACCATGGAATCGTATTTTTTATCCGTTCCCATGATAAAGTCATGCGCCATGGCACGCTTAGATGCGCGACGGATTTCGGCATCCGTTGCCCCCACTTTGCCATACGCAATATTTTCACGCAGGGTGCGATTAAACATTGTTGGTTCTTGGGGGATAAACGCAATTGATTCACGCAGGGAATCCTGGGTGACGTTTTTAATATTCTGGCCGTCAATCAAGATTTCACCGTGTGTCGGGTCGTAAAAACGCATTAACAAATTTACCAGTGTCGTTTTACCTGCCCCCGATGGTCCAACCAGCCCGACACGTTCGCCACACTTGATTTTCAAGTTAAAGTTCCGCAACACCCATTTGCGTTTATATTTAAACGACACATTGCGGAATTCAATTTCACCACAAGACACCTGCAACGCAGGCGCGTTTGGCGCATCAACAACATCAATTGGGACAATTAATTCTTCATACGCGCGCGAAGCCGAACCCAAAGTATCTGTAATATTTGGAATCTGATTTACAATTTGACCGATTGTCCCCATAACTGTAAAGAATACAGAATTTGTAAACACGATTTCAGCAACCGTTATTTTGTTGTTCGTGTACAGCCACACACACAGCAACAATGTTATGCCATAACAGATATCCCATACAACCATAGGAAATCCCCAGAACCAGCGCTGGATATAATATTTATGTTTGTGCGCACGAACCGCCTTTTTGCGCGAGGGTTCTAGATACGCACGTTCGCGCGAAACGCCTGCAAACAGCTTAACAACGGAAAAGTTGGAAATACTGTCTACGCTTTTCCCAGAAACTTCGCTGTTTGCGCTGCTGTAATCTTTGGCTGATTTGTTCATAGGCTTTATCATCGCCCAACTGTATGCGGCACGGAAGATGAATACTATGCCGAACATAATCGCAACATAGGTGTTGATAGAAAAAATCAGCCCCATATTAACCACGATTATCGCAAACAGACAAACGATACGCCAAAAATCAATGATTGCATCAAAACCCTTGGTTACGTACAGAATCTGAGTATGAACCTTGCCCGCCATACGCCCCGTCCAAAACGATATAGACTGGCTATGGACATAATCACTAAGGTCTGTCCAAATTCGATTTGAAATTATTGGCGACCAGCGCGCATGAAAAATGCCACGTAATAAGGCGCTGATATCTATTACCAACAACAAAGCAACTATTAATCCAATCGTCCACAACGCATGCGACATAAAGGTTGTTCCAGCAGGCACAGGGTTTTCAAATAACGCGATGAACCAACGCTGAAAATTGGGGAACAAAACCCCATCCATAGATGCAATGAAAAAGAATATCGCCCATGCAATCAACGCACCCCAGGACCCCGGCACAGCGTATTTGAAATAAAATTTCCATAAAGATTTTGGTAAAACCGTATTTGTGTTAATAAACTTAGACATAGAACACTTCCCCCACTTAGAGCAGTATCATTTATTTTAATAAATTTTTCAACTTATTTTCCAACTATAATTTCCCGAAAGATTTCGGCGGGGATTGTGCCGCCTGTGATTTTAGAATCCATGGGGGTAAAGTCGTCGTTGCCCACCCATACACCAATAATCAATTCACGTGTTGCGCCAACAAACCACGCGTCGCGGTTTTCATTACTGGTGCCGGTTTTACCACCCAGGACACCGTCTGTGCGGGCGCGGCCGCCCGTGCCACCCGGCGCAATTACATCCGCCAATAATGCTGTCATTGACGCGACTGTGTGGGGCTGTAATATAGTAATCGGGTCGGATGGATTGCGTTCGTAAATTATGTTGCCGGACATATCTGTGATTTTCGTAATCGAATAAGGGTGCACAGATTGGCCGTTGTTCCAGATAACCGCATAGATGTTTGTTAAATCCAACAGACTCATTTCCGATGCGCCCAGAACGGTTGAATATTCACGACGCAGTTTTGTTCCAACACCCAATCGCCCCGCCATAGATAGTACAGAATCAATACCGTACAATTCGGTCAACTTTAACGGGACGGAATTTACACTTTTCGCAAACGCGGTTGCCAATGTAATATCGCCATAATACCGTTCGTTATAATTTTTTGGATTATAATCCCCAATCGCAAATGGGGAATCGTTGACATAGGTGTCCGGCAACATGTCGTTTTCAAGCGCAACCAGATAGACCACAGGTTTAAACGTACTGCCCGGTTGGCGGGGGGATGTGGCGCGGTTAAATTGGCTAAGTTGGTAATCAGTTCCACCAGACATAGCACGAATTGCGCCATCGGGATTTAGAGCGACGACGGCGGCCTGGTGCGGTGTAACACGGGCGGGCAAAATTGCGGCAATGTGGTCCTGTAATTTCATGTCCAGGGTGGTATGGACATACATATCTGAATCAAATGTGCCGATTGTCGATTTTAATTCGTCCATTACAAAGTCAGTCCAATACCGATACGGGTTTGTATCAATCGTGCCGGTTGCGGGTTTTAATGACTGGGCGGCGGCGCGGGCCTGGTTTATTGTGATGTAGCCCTGGTGCACCATTTGGGTTAAAACTGTGCGGGCGCGCGCGATATTTTTTTCGGGATTACGCAGGGGGCTGTATGTGGTGGGGGCTTTTAACATGGCGGCGATTTGCGCCGATTGCCCGATTGACAATTTTGTTGCCGGTACACCAAACATAGCGCGCGACGCGGCATCAATACCACGCAGGCCACCGACCAAAGACACACGGTTCATGTATAAATCCAAAATCTGATTTTTGTTAAAACGGTTTTCCAACCAATATGACAAAATTAATTCTTGGACTTTGCGGGAAATCTTTTTTTCACGCGATAAAAATATATTCTTGGCCGTTTGCTGGGTGATGGTTGAACCGCCCGACGCCATGCGTCCAGACGCCAGATTTCCAAACACCGCGCGTGTTATGCCACGGATATCAATTGGACCATGTTGAAAAAATCGTTTATCTTCGATTGCGACAATCGCCTGCCATACATGTGGGGGCAATGTTTCAACCGATACAGGCGTGCCCATTATGCGATTAGCACTGCGGATTTCATTGCCGTTTTTATCCAGAAACACAACCGCCGCATCGCGCGTTTCGTGCAGTATTGCGTCCAATGACGGCATACGCAAGTATATCACCGAAACATAGCCAGCAATCGCCACACATCCCAACAAAAATAAATTTAAACACCATACCAACAATCGCCGTTTTAGCGACGGCGTCGGACGTTCACAATTAATCTTTTTTTCAGATTTACGTGGCAACATTTCCCCCTGGTACAGGAATATTAGCATAAACAACTTGCGTTTTGCAAAAGTTTATATTTATAATCTTAGCACAGAATGAAAGGATTGGGAAATATGAAAAAATTAGCATTTATTTTGGCGGTTTTAACGGCTGTGCCAGCGTTTGCCGAAGAATACTGGGATGACGGATATGATTATGTGGGCACAAACGCGGCGACGGTTCGTCGCGACAACTATGTTGGTATTCGGTTGCATAAAAACGAAAGCATCGCGTTTAAATATGATGTGAGTGGTAGTGGCGACACAACATTACGCAAAGATAACTGGGGATTCGGGGCGGTTGTTGGCAATCGATTAAGCGACCATGTCAAGGTTGAATTTGAAACAATGTACACCGGTGCAAGCCAGGTGAAACGCGGCAACGATTTTGACT
>JAEDOP010000102.1 GCA_016301865.1 Alphaproteobacteria bacterium | reverse complement strand
CGTTAACACTCCCTCGCAATGACAAAGACACTTAATATTCTAGGAACTTAAAAACTCTTGTCATTGCGAGCAAACACCAGTTTGCGTGGCAATCCAGTCTTATGTATTCCGACCTACCTGACCCAAAACATATCTTGCAAACTTAAATCTATCCAATCTGGATTTATACTTTCAATCAAACTTAATTTATATTTTCTTGACTGCGACTTGATATGCTTTTCACGTTCAATCGCATCATTTACATATTGAAACTCTTCCCAATATCCCAACTTATCGCAACCATATCGTGCCGAAAAAGAATCTGGATTTATCTTATTTTTGTGTTCCCAAACACGTCTTGTAACATCATCCGTCATACCAGTGTACAACGTACCATTTCTGTGATTAAACATAATATAAACATAGAATTTATATTCTTTCATTTTGATTCTATTTACTGGATTGCCACGGTCGTTAACACTCCCTCGCAATGACAAGGTATTTGCTCTTTGCGCATTGCGCTTTGCACATTATAAAAAACTGGCAAATGCCAGTTTTTTATTTGTCTAAAATACACCCAAACACTACGGCGAAAAAGAAACACACTGTCCCACCAATCACGAACAAGTGCCACACCGCATGTGAAAACTTCATCCGTCGCCACAGATAGAATATCACACCAATTGTGTACGCCAATCCCCCCGCCAAAATAAACCACAAACCACGTTCCGGGATATTGCGAATCATTGCCGGCAAAATGAACAGCAACGTCCACCCCATCGCGACATACAATCCAACCATCCATTTTGGCTGTTGCCGTGGATTACGGATTTTCATATACGATCCAAACAACACAATCGCCCACAGGATTCCAAACACCGTCCATCCAATCAACCCACGCAAATTCACCAACAAAAACGGCGTATATGTACCCGCAATCAACGCATAGATTGCAACGCTGTCCCACACTTCAAAAAAACACTCGTGCTTTTTACCAATTGTTGCGTGACACATTGTTGACCCGAAATACAACGTAATCATTGTCACACCAAAAATCGCACACGACACAACCGCCCACGCATCGCCTTTAATTCCTGCGAACACAACCAACAGTGTCAATGCAGCAATCGCCAAACCGATACCAATCCCGTGGGTTAAAATATTTACGACTTCTTCGGCGTGGGTTGACGGCTTTTCCCAGCGGAACAACCCCGTCGCCCGCAGAACCTTTAACAATTTTGATGCATGTTCATCTTTTTTTACCGCGCGTACCCGCGCCCGTTTTGATTTCGTCATTTTATCGCCTTTTCGATTCGTTTAATTACGCGTTCTGCGCCCATAACCGACATAATTGAATACAGGTCCGGTGTATTTGTGCGCCCCGCCAATGCCACACGCAGGTTCATCGCAACATCACCATTTTTTACATCGCATTTTTCGGCAACCGAAACAATTTTTGCCCACCAAGTATCCTTGTCATCCGCCGCGTCATAGGTTGCCAAGAATTCACGCAACACATCCGAATTAAATTCATATTCGGCACTTGGCACAAACAATTCATCCCAGAAGAATGCAACATTTTCCAGCGTCTGGGACCACGTGATAAAGTCTTTGCGCACACGCTTTGGATTATCACGTTCTATACTTAAAACTGACGTTAAATAACTTTGCTCTTTACACATTGCTCTTTGCGCATTGTTTCCATATTCATTTGCCCAGCGCACAACACGCGCAACCAATTCCGGCACAGGCAACGAACCAATAAATTCCCTGGCCCACCATTCCAGTTTATCTGTATTAAATAAAGCACTGCTGGTTGGAATTTTTTTGATACGCAATGGATAATTCCAAATTGTTGTATCAGCCTTTTTATTTTTTTCTTCTTCAAATCCCGAAGCAACAATATTGTACAGATAGTTCAACACCGCCTCAACCGGCCAACCTGCCGTTAAATAATGCATTGTATTGGCCTCTGGGTCTGTACGTTTAGACAACTTTCGTGAATTCCCCGTTTGTTCATCTAACTTATTAATCGTTGCAACATGAACATATTCTGGATTCTGCCACCCCATCATACGAAACAATTGCAGATGCAAATTTAACGAAGACAACCATTCTTCACCGCGTTGAACCAATGTTGTGCGCATAAAGTGATCATCACACAGATGCGCAAAATGATATGTTGGCAACCCATCATTTGATTTAATCAAAACGATATCTTCTTCATTTTCTGGAAATGCCAAACGCCCCCGCACCTTATCATTATAAAAAATCTTATTATCTTTATTGCCTGTTGAATACAAACGAATCGATGGCACCATACCACTGTCTAAACGCGCAATAATTTCTTCCTCGGTCAAATCCCGGTCACGCGCCCATTCACCATAAATTCCCGTTGCCCACCCCGCAGACTTTTGACGCGTACGAATTTCTTCCATTTCATCTGCCGACAAGAAACATGGATACGCCAATCCGCGTTCCAGCAATTCTGCCACAACACTGTGATAAACATCTTTGCGTTCCGATTGATAATACGATCCATATTCACCACCATATGTTGGTCCTTCGTCTGGTTGCAGACCGAACGCATCTGCACATTTCAAGATAACATCAACCGCCCCCTGCACTTCACGCTTTGTATCCGTATCTTCAATACGCAACATAAAAACACCATCTGATTGCTGGGCTAATTTTTTTGCAATCATCATTTGATACAGTGTTCCTAAATGCATAAACCCCGTTGGACTGGGGGCAACACGCGTCACCATTGCGCCATCTG
>JAEDOP010000010.1 GCA_016301865.1 Alphaproteobacteria bacterium | reverse complement strand
AGACTACAAAAAAAATTGTTAATTTTCAATTAAAATCCCATTAAAGGCAAAAACACATCAAAAAAGCCGGCAAAAGCCGGGAATTAATCCATAATTTTATTTATTTGGTCACATATATAAAAATTGCCGGCTTTTGCCGGCTTTTTTGAATATTTTTATTTGGTTAAACTGTCCACCAATTCATACAGTTGGGTACGGGTTGCAAACGATAATGTTATCGTGCCCGCACCACCACGGCGTTCGGTCAGTTTCACAGGCACGCCCAGGGCGGTTTTTATGCGCCCTTCGATTTCGCGGACGGACGCGGCATCGATTGTTTTTTGAATATGCGCACGCGTCTTTTTTGCGCGTGGCGCGTTTTTCACCAATCGGTCTGTTGCAGCAACCGATAATTTTTCCGCAATAATTTTATGCGCCAATTCGGCCGGATTTTCCGCAACCGCAATTGTACGCGCATGGGACGCGGTCAGTTCGCCCTGCTCTACTAACCCCTGGACAGATTCCGGCAGTGACGTCAGGCGCAACATATTGCGAATATAACTGGTCGATTTGCCGATTAAACGCGATACATCGTCCAATTCATAATCACAACATTCCATCAGATTTTTATAGGCGTTCGCTTCTTCGATTGGGTTCAGGTTTTCACGCTGGACATTTTCAATCAATGCGATTTCACGCGCATTATTGTCATCCAACGATTTTACCAACGCTGGAATTTCGGTCAGGCCCGCTATCTTGGACGCACGAAAACGCCGTTCGCCCGCAACAATTTCGTACATATGTGGCCGCCCCGATACACAGCGCAACAAAATCGGTTGTAAAACCCCCCGTTCACGAATTGACGCCGCCAATTCATTCAATTCCGCATCAGAAAACGTCTTGCGCGGCTGGTCCGGGTTTGCGCCAATTTGTGCCAGCGGAATCTGTTTGACAATAACACGGTCATTTTGGGTTAATAATGATATATCAGGTATCGCACCACGCGACGCACTGATATCCGCCAGACCACGTCCCAATCCAAATTTATTTGCCATCTATTCCCCCTGTGGTTCGTTCTACAACCTCGGTCGCGACACGTAAATACGCCTGGGCGCCGGTTGAATTAAAATCATAGAATAACGCCGGCTTGCCGTGGGATGGCGCTTCGGACACACGGACATTGCGCGGAACAACCGTTTTAAACACAGTATCCCCAAACGTTTTGCGCACATCTTCGTCCACCGCACGCGTCAAACCATAACGACGATCGTACATGGTCAGCAACACACCCAGGATTTTTAAGTCTGGATTCCATTTGCTTTGTACAATATCGATTGTGTCGGTTAATTGCTGAACCCCTTCGAGTGCGAAAAATTCACACTGCAACGGGATTATCACAGAATCAGCCGTCGTTAATGCGTTAATTGTTAAATACCCCAATGCCGGCGGACAATCCAGCAGAATATAATCATAATAGTCCATAATCGGTCGCAATGCATCACGCAGGCGAAATTCACGGTTTGGCATATCCAGCAAATCAACGTCCGCACCGGCCAGTGCCTGGGATGACGGCAACAAATGCAATCCGGGTACTGCTGTGGACAAAATATTATCCGCCGCGTTTGCAGTTCCCATAATCACACCATAAACACTTTGACGATGTGATGCACGCTCAAACCCCAATCCCGTCCCGGCATTACCCTGTTGATCCAAATCGACCAGTAAAACACGCTTTTTTATCGCCGCCAGGGACGCACCGATATTAATAGCGGTTGTGGTTTTTCCCACCCCGCCCTTTTGATTCGCAAATGCAATAATATTTGTCATAAAACCCCTTCCATTTCATGTAAAGATTATAAAAACCGGTCGATTCGGTCAAGAGTTTATATTTCACAATATAAAAACAAAATAGAAACAAATAGTTATTAACAATTTCACATGAAACAATACATATTTTTCAACAATTAAAAATACCGGCTTTTGCCGGCTTTTTTGCAATATTTTTAAATTAATAATGTTTTTTCAACAATTTAACACGTATTTCATGTGAAATTACCGGCAAAAACGCACAGAAATTATAAAACCATCACCTGTTTTGGACGGTGTTAAATCATATTCAAAATCATACTTGGTTTTTGCAACATCGATTTCCCCGGCAATTTCGCGACCTTTTAACAGAAAAAGCCGGTATTTTGTATGTGCGACATAGTCCATAATCTTGGTCAACGATGCAAATGCACGTGCAGTGAATACAAAATCATTCGAATTTGCCGGTAAATGCCGGACATAATCTTCGACACGGCCGTGATAAATCGTCAGATTATCCAGTTTTAATTCATCCTTGACCGCGTTCAGAAACGCAACCTTTTTACCAATCGATTCAATACACGTCACGCGCCAACCCAGAATCGCCAAAACAACCCCGGGAAATCCCGCACCACTGCCCAAATCGATTATATTTACATCGCGCGGCAAAACATCCGCCAATTGGGCCGAATCCGCAATGTGGCGCGTTTCTATGTCGTTTAGCGTGCTGGGCGCGACAAGATTCATACGTTGCGACCATTGGCGCAATAAATCTGCATATCGTTCAAATTTGACTTTATTACTCATAAGTACTATTCTAGCATAATCATGAAGAAAATAGAAAGTTTATTTATCACAATTAGTTTATTTGCCGCCATTGCCATAACAAGTGGTGCAATTTGGAACACCACGCACAAAATGGGGCAGGGCGAAAAATACGAATTTCCCACCACAAAATACGGGGCATTTTTGGCCGCGCAACACGCAATATACGTTAATGATTTTGATACCGCGAATGACCTAACCCAGAATTTGCGCGATATACAATATCCAATTGTGCAAAACACAATTTATATTTCTGATTTTTTAAGTGGCCGCATGCCGTTTGATGCGCATTTATTAAAAAACGAAAAGGGAATGCCGGCACAATTGGTCTATGATGCATATCTGATTCAGAATGACAGGTGGAAAGAATTACACAACCGGCACAAAACGGACGAGTCTGCATTGGCCGCACCGCTGCGTATTTGGTCGGCAATTGCAAATGATTGGCGCACAAATACGTTTAAATTTATAGACCGCCTGCCGACAAATGCGTCGTGGAAATCGTTTGTACGGGGACAGATTTATGCCGAACTGGGTGACACAGATACGGCGGCCGAAAACTTTGCCGCAGTCAGCCCAGATTTTATGAATATAAACGATTATTTGTACATTATGTCGTTCTATACGCATCACGATATGGCGGACGCGGCGACACAACTGCGCGATGATTTTACCGCGCGACCGGGCGGTATGTTCATGCGTGGATACGACAATATTCCAGATTGGTCTGTGTATGCGGGGTATAAAAACCAACTGGCATTCAGTTTGGTGCAAAATGTATCGCATACCCAGATTATGATGTATTCTGATTTGGCGATGCTGTTGTTGCGATTTGCCCAGATTACCGCGCCAGAATTTGCAGAAACAAATGGTGTTGTTGATTATTATCTGGGGAATTATTTTTGGAATAATCGCGGCGATTACGGGGCGCACTTTGCCCGTATCAGTCCGGACAGTCCTTTTTATCTGTTTGGCGTATTGCGCAATGTAGAAAAGAATGGAAATATCGACGAATTGCAAGATGCGTTGCGCGAACACCCGTTGTTTGTACCGGCGGTAAATAAACTGGTGGGGTATCATATTCAGCATGGTAATAAACGGGCCGCACTGCGTGTGATAAATCGTGCGATAAAGGACAAAAACCTGAACGACGCGGGCAGGGCATTCTTTACCAAGGGACGCGCACAAATAAATTTTGCATTTGGTGATATGGACGCCGCCCAGCAAGATTTGCGCGATGCGTCTGAAATACTGGTTATGGATGCAGAAATCATATCTTTGCAGGCAAAAATTTGGGCCGCACAAAACCGAGAATTGGATAATGCGTACGATTATGCAATGATGCTGGTACAGCAAAATCCAACGGATATTCTGGCGTGGGATACACTGGGGGTTGTGGTTGCACAACGCGAAGGGGTGGATGCTGCACTGGAAGTATTGGAACGCGTTGGCGAAGTATCTGAAACGTGTTCTTCGTTGTTCGAGCACTTGGGGGACATATATGCAATCACGGGCGATGTTGAAAAAGCCGTTGAATCATATATGCGTGCAATTGATTTATCAGATGATGGATTAACAGTTATCCCTGTAATTGAAAGAAAAATAAGGAAAATAAAATGAAAGTTGGTGTAATTGGCGCGGGCGCATGGGGCACTGCGTTGGCAATCGCGTCCGCACAGGGCGGGGCAGATGTTGTGTTGTGGTCTTATGATGGCCTGCACAAGGATTTTGATGGCGTAGTAATGCCAAAAAACATTCGTATGACCGTGAATATGGCCGATATGCATGATATGGACACATGGTTGGTGGTGACGCCGGGGGCATTTTTCCGGGAAACAATGCGTAAAGCGCGTAACGAATATAACGGCCAACCGATAATTATTTGCACCAAAGGGGCAGAAAACACCACAGGCCAGTTTATGTCTGAAATTTTGGCAACCGAAATTCCAGAATGTGTTGATTTTGGCGTTTTGTCGGGTCCACAGTTCGCCGCCGAGGTTGCACAAGGTGTCCCAACTGGGTCAACACTGGCCGGAACGGACAAAACAATTATCGCAGGGCAGGGCGCATTAAACAAACTGTACCTGGAAACAACTTCTGACATTATCGGAACACAGGTGTGTGGCGTTGGCAAAAATGCAGTGGCATTGATTTGTGGATATAACAGCGTCAAGTGTGCAGAAAATGAACGTGCGCTGATATTCACACGCGCCTGGAACGAAGTAATGGCAATCGGCATTGCAATGGGTGGCCAGATGCAATCATTTTTGGGATTGTGCGGGATTGGGGATTTGTTCCTGTCGGCGACCAGCGCAACCAGCCGTAATTTCGCGGGTGGCATGGCAATTGCCAACGGCAACCCACCCCAGGGCACAGTCGAGGGTATTTTTGCACTGGGTGGGCTGATTGCACGCGCCAAGGATTTAGGGATAAATGTGCCTGTGTTGAATGAAATGCAACAAAAGTTGAACATATAAAAAAAACCGGCGATTGCCGGTTTTTTTCTTATTTATTTGGAATAATCTTGATTTCAACACGACGGTTCAACGCGCGACCATCAACAGTTGAATTCGACGCGATTGGATTAGATGACCCCAGGCCCATAACCTCGAACCGGGATTGTTTTACACCCTGGCCCTGGAGATAGGCCGCAACAGACCCAGCGCGTTCACGTGACAATCTCAGGTTGTAATCGGCACTGCCGGTGCTGTCGGTATGGCCGGACACCATAACTGTTGAATTTGAATACTTGTTCAAAACGCGCGCAACCGAATTTAAAACTGGATAGAACGATGAATTTATATCCGCAGAATCTGTTTTAAATGTGATATTGCCCGGCATAATTAAACGAATACTGTCAGAATCTTCGACAACCTGAACCCCGGTTGACACCAGTTCCGCGCGCAATTCCGCCGCCTGGACATCCAGATAATAACCAACACCGCCACCAATGGCCGCGCCCGCCAAGCCACCGATTAATGCGCCTTCGCTGCTTTGCGTGCTGCCAATCAGGGCACCGGTCGCCGCGCCAATTGCAGTGCCCCATGTGGATTTTGCCGTTTGTGTCTGGCCTGTGTATGGATTAACGGTCGTGCAGGCCGAAACCAATGCCAAAACCGCAAAAATTGAAATTGTTTTTTTCATATTTTCCCCTTTGTTTTATCAATGTGACTATTTTATACTATATTTTATAGAAATACAGAAAAATAAAAAACCGATATAAAATCGGTTTTATTTTTGGTGGGTGTTGAGGGACTCAAACCCCCGACCCTCTCGGTGTAAACGAGATGCTCTAATCAACTGAGCTAAACACCCAAAGCCTTAATAGCGGATGAATGATATAATATATTTTTTTATTTGTCCAGTATTTTTTTGCCGTCTGACGCATTAAACACTTCGCGGCCAACCGTTATGTGACCATTTACATAGGTTGCGCCCGTTTGTGATTCTACATCTGTACGCCAAAAAACCGCCCCGTCACGCAAAGACACCGCGTACAGGTTTGAATCCGTACCAACAACAAACGCGTAATCACCCGCAATTGCAAATGGTGATGCAACACCAATATTTACACACCATTTTTTTGCACCTGTGGACGCATTTACACGACAAAACGCATCCGCCAAACCACCCACATAGACGGAATCGCCATAGGGAACAACGGGCGCAATAATATCAACCATTGATGCGCCACCGGTCATATTGCTGGCACGATAAATGTCTGCAATCCACATAATCTGGCGATTTTTTGGGTTTATTTTTACAAGTTCGCCGGTCGACAGGCCCACATAGACATATTTACCACTGCAAACAGGATGAACCGGGGCCGATACAGTATTGTTTGTTGGAAAACCACTGAAAATTTTGCGCGTACCATCCCATACAACATTGTCAGAATCGCGCGTATAGGGACAATCGGAATTATCGACAATATGCGCAGATTCTGGTATTTGTTCAATGACTTTGTTTTGAATGATTACACGGTCTGTGTCAAAAATTGGTGTACGTGTGCCCGGCAAAATCGGGTCATGTTTGTCACAGGACGCAACCGCAAATAAACAACATAAAATTGCAAGAATCCGACGCATAACAATCACCATTAACGCAGTGTCGCCGCGGTTGCTGCAATTGTTGATGGCGCATTTTTATCGGCAATTATTTCGTCCAGAATTTCATTCGCAGCAGATGTGTTGTTTTCTGATAAATATTTCTGGGCCAGTGTTATACGTGCACTGTAATAAAATGGTGATGATTTTGAATCCATATCAGACAGGTATTTTTTCATATCCTGGGCCGTCATATCATCGCCACGGATACCAACAATATGCAGGCGCGCCAAATCACGAAAATCACGTGTATTGCCATCGTTTGCCAATTTTTCCAATTTATTTACATCATTGTCCAACAAGTATGCCTGGAACAAGGCCAGGTCCGCCGTCGCGCCCGACGCATTATCCGCCAATGCCGCCAATGCATTTGCATCCCGGTTTTCAATCGCCATTTCATAGGCGTTTGCAGTCGCAATTTTGTTGGCACGATGCGTACGAACGCCAATCTGGATACCGGTCGCAACAATCAAAATCATCAGGGCAGCAACCATCATATGCTTGGAATATTTTTTGATGAACTGCATCGTTTTTTCGTTGTTGACATCTTCCCAAACCTCGCGATAAAGGGCGTCTTCCATATGTTCGGCGCGGGTTTTTTGTGGGGCTTTGACTTTTTTATTTCTTTCCAGCATGGTTGCCATGATACTATTCTCCTGTGCTTGATAATTATTAATTTATGATATACTATAAAAGTTATGAGCAAGGAAATCAAGACCACATTACCAGCAAAAAATAATACCAATATCGTTGACGCACGTGGCGTCAGCGATGATACGTCGCTGGCGCAATATATTCAAAATGTGCAAAAAATTCCTGTTCTGACCGCAGAGCAAGAATATGAATACGCCACAAAATGGGTGCAAAACCAGGATAAGTTTGCGGCTGAAAAATTGGTGGCCAGTCATCTGCGCCTGGTGGTGTCGGTGGCGTACGACTATAAGAACTATGGAATTCCCGTCGGTGAATTAATTGCCAGTGGTAATATGGGACTGATGCAGGCGTTGCAAAAATTTGACCCAGACAAAGGGTTTAGGTTTTCTACATATGCGATGTTCTGGATCAAGGCCGAGATTTACGAAACAATTTTAAACAACTGGTCAATTGTGCGAATTGGAACAAGCGCAAATCAAAAGCGCGTGTTCTTTAATCTGGCGCGGGCAAAACGTGCATTGGGGATTATGGATAACAATCTGTCAGACGAGCAGACAAAACAAATTGCCGAATACCTGGACGTGCCGAAACGCGATGTGGAACGCATGGCAACACGTGTTGGGGCGCGCGATGTTTCACTGAATACGCCACTGAATTCCGAAGATGGGGCGACAGATATCCTGTCGAATATGACAGACGGGCGCGAGACAATCGAAGAAACACTGGAACAAATCGAATTTCGCCGGCGTGGGTATGATTTACTGAAAAAACATTTGAAAAAAATGTCAGAACGCGACCGTGCAATTCTAACCGCACGCAGATTACAACAACCAGTGGCAACGTTGGAATCGCTGTCCCAGAAATACGGCATTTCGCGTGAACGCGTACGCCAAATCGAAGAACGCGCATATAACAAACTGCGTGATGCGATTTTAAAGGAATCAGAGGAACAAAGTTAAATGTTCAAATCAATGAAAATATATGCTGCGTTGGCAATGTGTGTTTTGATGCCAAATGTGGCACATGCGTTGCAATATGATATAGGAAAATTTTCTGCAAAACTTACCGGATATGCAACGGGTGGGGTGATTAATCCAGACTTTGAAACACCACTGGGGATTGGGGATTGGCGCGGGCGTACACAATTCACGTACGCGGTAAATGACGACTATAAAATTGGGGCGGTTTACGCACTGGACAAAGCGGCGTTAGACAAAGGCAACCTGTCGCGTGAAGTGTTTGGATATCTTGAATCGCGTGAATTGGGGCGTGTCGAATTTGGTTTAACAGATTCAATTGCACGAAAACTGGGGGTTGGATTGCCGGACGTCGGGGGACTGCGCATAAATGACCGACCGTTGTATAATGAAAAAATTATCCCAGACGGCCCAATTATCGCGGACACAACACTGACGTCTGGGCGGTCTGACCCGCGCATTAATATCGTATCAGCACCAACAAATGGCGCACAGTATGGTGTTTCCGCATCTGGGTTTGCAAATAACTATGACTGGGCGGTGGATGCAGGGTTAAAAATACGTCGCCCGTCGGGCAAGGTCAAGACCGCATATGCGCTGGGGATGTCATTTATGGATAACCCACGCGATTTTGATAACGAAGTGTATACCCCAGGCGTCACCGCCGATTGGCGCGCACAGATGTCAATGGGAATGAACCTGCAATACAACAGTTGGGTTTGGGGACTGTCGGGACGCGTAATTTATGACAACAACCCAGTCGGTGATATTTCAGACGGATTCGTCGTCGGAACAGGGGTCAGTTATGATTTACTGCGATACAGTGTGTCTGTGACGTATATAATGTCAGACACGGGCGTGTGGCAATCAGATGTGGATGACTTTATCGATCATATGGGGATTGCTTCGTTCCGGTATAAATACAATGAAAATGTGGACGTGTGGATATCAGGTGGAATAACTTCAAAAACACCTTTTATTTCAGCCGGGTTGCGATTGACTTTTTAACTGACTTAATTGTTTTTTTATGATATAATTCGCGCAAGAGAATGAAAAAACTGCTGACGTGTTTTTTTGCGTTGATGATTGTTGCGCCCGCTGCATTTGCAGACGGGGCGACTGTGTCACGTGCAATTCCAACTGGCAAAGACACAGCAAAAGCCACAGAATCAACGGCGCGGACAACATCATCGCGCGCAACCGTTCAAACGCGCGGGGCAGTATCACGTGTTTTTTCAGGCGACAACAACAATAACGCCACACAATCACGCACTGGGGTAATTTCACGCGCAGTTAGCACAGGCAAGACAGATGTTAATTCCGCGCGTTCGAATTTAGAGGCAACCGTAAACACAGTCGGGCGCAACAAACGCGTATCGGATGCCAGTATCAACAGTAATCCCGCGGTGCGACGGGCGGGACTGGTTCTGCGGCCATCTACGGCCGAGGTTGGCGGCCGCGCCGTAATTGATGACACAGGCGTCCAGACTGGTTCAAATATAGACGAAGTGGTGCGCAACGTTAAATCGCGCGCAGCAGCCAAAGCCACCGCCGAAAGTATTGCAGAGGCAACATCCCGCCTGGAACAAACAGCAACACTGAATAAATCGTGCCAGGAACAGTATAACGAATGCATGGATCAGTTCTGCGCGGTTGTTGACGCAAACCAGGGACGCTGTTCATGTTCGGCAAATTTAAGCCAATATACCAAGGTGGAAACCGCCGTCAAAGACGCAAATGCACAATTGAACGAGGTTGCACAACGTATCAGATACGTCGGATTATCTGCGGATGAAATTCGCGCAATTATGACCGAGACCGAGGCCGAAGAAGCACTGTCGGGGGCGGTTGACACATCTGAAACGCGCAATATGCTAGAAGAAATCGAAGATTTAATCCGCGACCCGGTATCGAATTCATCTTATTATTCTGATACGTCGATTGGCCTGGATATGGATTTAGATTTTACGTCGGATACGGCCGATATGTTCAGCCTGGATTTCCTGAACACAGATTCGACCAGCAGTTTTTCAAACCTGCGCGGGCGCGAGTTATATAATGCCGCAAAAAAACGCTGTAATACATTATTGACCCAATGCAAAAGCGCGGGCGCAACGCCAAGCCAGATTACAGGAAATTATGACCTGGCGATTGACAAGGATTGCGTGGCATATGAAAACGGTTTGAAAAAAATGAATGAAACACTGGTGTCTAATGTGCGCAGTGCAAACCGTATGTTGCAAAAGGCGCGATTGGCCGTGTTGCAAAATAAAAATACATATGATGCCAAGGGATGTATCGGCGCACTGGAAGCGTGCATGAAAGATGATATGGTTTGTGGCGAAAACTATTTCAAATGTGTTGACCCAACAAAAAAATATATCGACGAAAATGGTGAAGTTGTTCTGGGGCAAAACATTTCAAATATCACCACATTTATGGCGGGGTACAATAACGCAAAGATTGATGATGGTTTTTTACAAAACGCGTATGAAAACCAAAACATTAGTGACAGCACATCAGACGGCTGTGCAAAAGCATCATCGGATGATGCCGACGGCGGCAATGACGGTTCATGCGTTGCAAAATATTTATTACAAAAAATTGGAACAAAACAAAAGGTGACAGACGAAGGTCTGTGCCGCGCCGTTCTGGATAAATGTCAGCGGTACACATACAACGCCGATGGTACGTACAAGCCATACAATGATGTTGTTGTAAACTATGTTCAGCGCGCCATGACAAATATTCGCGCCGCACAAAGCCAGGCGATTTCAGATTATGCATCCAGTTGTATGATTGATATTGCACAATGCTATAACCAACAGGTAACCCAGGTAAACGCTTGGTCTTCCAGTGCCAGTGTCAGCAGTATTTATAATGTTATGCGTGGTGCATGCCGAAATGTCGCATTGACGTGTGCGTATGCAGTGTTTTATAACAGTGATGTAACATTGTGTTATGACGCAAATCAGGATGGCACTGTTGACCCAAACACCGAATGTTCAAGTACAACAACCCCCGCAACAGAAGATCAATACATAGAAGGTATTTCTTCTATGTTCTATCAGTCTTTGTTATGTCCGGATAATTCAACGTACGTCGCAACGGCGGCAGCGGACACCAATATTGGTAACGGCAAAGAATACGTTAATTCACATTGTAAATGCAATGATTTTAGCAATCCCAAGGGGTACGAGGCATGGGGCACAGCATGTATGTTAAAGTGCGATACTGGTTATACCCGCAATCAATATGGAACATGCCAGAAAAATTAGAATCAATCTTGACTGGCTTAGTTAGTGGTTAGTGTAAGTGGCAAGTGTTTAGTGAATGTGTGCGGCATTTGCCGCACATTATAGTGCCACCACTAACCACTGGTACCTAAATAAACTTTTATTTATATTAATAACCCTCCCCGGCACTTTGTGCCACCCCTCCACAGGAGGGGAATAACCCTCCCCGGCAATGCGTGCCACCCCTCCACAGGAGGGGAATAACCCTCCCCGGCACTTTGTGCCACCCCTCCACAGGAGGGGAATAAAAAAATCCCCCGAACGGGGGATTTTATTCATCTTTGCTTAAAAACTTTTCCAGCCATTTGTTGTCAAAGTTTAGTTGCTTGACATCCTTGTTCTTTAACAGGCGTTGTTGCAAGGGGATTGTGGTTTTTACCCCTTCGATAACAAATTCATCCAGCGCACGCGTCGCACGCATAATGCACGCAGGGCGGCTTTGCGCGTGAACAATTAATTTCGCAATCATTGAATCATATGTCGGTGGAATTGTATATCCAGTGTAGATTGCACTGTCCACACGAACGCCCAAACCACCCGATGGCGCATATAATGTTATTTTGCCTGGATTTGGAATAAATGTTTCAGAATCTTCGGCATTGATACGAAATTCAATCGCATGACCGTTTGGAATTACGTTCGATTGTGTGTATCCCAGTTTTTCCCCGGCGGCAATGCGAATCTGTTCGCGAACCAGGTCAACACCATATACCATTTCAGTCACAGGATGTTCAACCTGTAATCGCGTGTTCATTTCCAAGAAATAAAATTTGCCATCTTCGAACATAAATTCAAATGTGCCGGCATTCGTATAACCCATTTTTTTGGCGGCAGACTTACAAACCTCAATCATATCGTCGCGCTGTTTTTGGGTTAAAATGGCGGCGGGACATTCTTCCATAACCTTTTGATTGCGGCGTTGCAGGGAACAATCGCGTTCGCCAAAGATTACAACGTTACCGTGTTTGTCGCCCAAGACCTGAAATTCAATATGACGTGGGTGGGTCAATAACTTTTCCATATATAATGTGTCGTTGCCGAATGCGGATGCAGCCTCGTTCTTGGTAAGTTGGTACGCGTCCGCCATTTCATCAGCGTTGTGTACAGGGCGCATTCCGCGACCACCACCACCGGCAGACGCCTTTAACATTACTGGATATCCAATTTTTTCAGCGATTTCCAGCGCATGTTCCAATGAATCAACCGCGCCATCAGACCCCGGCACAACCGGCAGACCACATTCAATGGCGGTCTTTTTGGCGTTAACTTTGTCCCCCATTTTGGTTATCATATCGGGCGATGGGCCAATCCAAATCATGCCATGCAGTTCAACCTTGTGCGCAAAGTCAGCACGTTCAGATAAAAATCCGTATCCAGGGTGAATTGCATCCGAATTTGTTAATAATGCCGCCGTCAATATCGCAGATTCGTTCAAATAAGAATCACGGGCCGGCCCCGGTCCAATACAGACAGATTCATCCGCAAGTTGCACATGCATTGCATCACGATCAACCGTCGAATAAACCGCAACCGTGCGAATTCCCATATCGCGACACGCGCGAATAATACGCAGGGCAATTTCCCCACGATTTGCAATTAAAACTTTTTTTATTTGTGGCATTTTATATGCTTTTATTCAATAACAACCAAGGCCTGGTCAAATTCGACCGCCGCGCCGTCAGAAACCAAGATTTCTTTGACAACACCATCACGGTCCGATTTGATTGGGTTAAAGGTCTTCATCGCTTCGACTAGGGCAACAGTGTCGCCGGCGTGTATCTGTTGTCCGACTGTGACAAATGCGTCTGCGCCGGGTTCAGGTGCCAAGTAAACAACACCAACCATTGGGGACTTTAACGCATAGCCATTAATCGATGGCGCAGCGGTTTCAGACTTTACAACCGGTGCATCCGATGATGTGGTTGTCGGCGCAATGGCCAGTGCTTGTTGTTTGGACAAATGGATGTGTTTACGATATACGCCAAATAAAAACTGACGTTCCAAATCAAGTTCAGTTATGCCCATATCGTCCATGATTTTTGACATAGATTCAACGGTTGCACGAAATGACATAGTTAATCCTTTATGTATAAATTGCTGTCATGCATAAATTGAATTGTACCACATTGACGCCCATTGTCAAG
>JAEDOP010000101.1 GCA_016301865.1 Alphaproteobacteria bacterium | reverse complement strand
AAGTACTGTTGCCACTGCTGGCCTTGCGCTTGCCAGACAATAAATTGCTAATCTCATCCAGTGTTTTTTGTGCGCCACTGGTATCTTTTTTTATTGCCGCTTCGCCAATTGTTGCGCTGTACATTGCGTCAACTTCGGCTGCGGTTTTATCCACCGCATTCAGACTAGTATCTTCAAACTGCATTAACAGGGTCTTAGCCTCGTCCAATGCTAATTCTGTATCACGGAATTCGGTAAAACGTTCACTGCAATAACAGCGACGATATGTATCATTTGCATTGGCGCAGAACTGATCCATACATGTCGCATATGCATCACGACACGCAGCATAGCCACTACCAATCTTGGAAATGTCGGTAAAGACCGCCGTCGCACGCGCCTGTGCGCCCGCCCGCGCCAGTCCCAAATTCGAAACGTTTGCGCCCATTCGTGCATTTCCAGTTGCCGAACGTGCCACCGTCGCCGCCCGCGATATGTTTGTTGCATTGCGGGCATTTACCGCACTGCGCGCATTATTTGCGGCCGATCGCGCAACCGTTGCCGAACGCGCGACTGCCGACCCATTTCGTGCATTATTTACCGCACTGCGCGCCGACATACGACCAGTCCCCATCACCGTTTGTGCGTTATCCCCATCGCCACGCGAAATAACATTTCCCGCAGTACGATGCCCAGTCGCACCAACTGCGACGGCATTACGTGGATTTGGCGCCTGTGCGGCATCGGCCACTGACACCCCAGCCATTGCCATCAACAGCGCAGAAAAACGGACAAAATCAACAAACGAACATTTCAATTTAATTCTCTCTTTTTCACATTTTATCATTTTTCGCATATTTGAATCAAGCACTTATTTCATAAACACTGGCCAAATATAAAACATATGCTTCATATGACGCATCATACAGTTTATATGCCGTAACGTTATCCCCATCTTGCTGGGCGCGTGCGGCATCATCCATGGTGCGCACTGCCTGGGCCAGCAATTCATACCCACGAACCATTATTTCTGCATCCTGGGTCATTCGCGCCATCAGACGTTCACGCATTTCGCCAACCATTCGTCCAATCTGGCCATTTGGGGCAATTTCTTCAATTGCGACCAAATTCATCAGCGCAATCGTCAAATCCTGGTCAGATGACAAATCCAATGGATTAACCTTTTTGGATGCATCTGTATATTCCACCATATGTTTCAGGTTCTTTTTCATGCGTCACCCCTATTTTTTATCACACCACGCATATGCGCAGAACGTGCACGCGGATTATGTTCCAGTTCTGATTCTGTCGGCACGGCGGTTTTTATTTGTATAAATGGCGCAGTCCCCACCACCGGCAACCGTGGGTCGCCTGGCGCAGTCGTCCATGTTCGAAAAGTGTTTTTAACAATTCGATCTTCCAACGAATGAAATGTCACACAAATGCATTTACCCCCCAGTACCAATAAATCTGGTACACGCGCCAATGCGCGTTCCAATTCGCCCATTTCGTCATTCACAGCAATTCGTAACGCCTGAAAAACCGGTGCGACATCTTTGGGATTGTGGATTAAATCGCGTAATTCAAACGTTGTCTGGGGGCATGAATCCTTAATCGCGCGCGCCAATATATTTGCCTTTTTAACATCGCCATAGTTGCGTAATATATCAGCGATTTCAGCAACAGATAAACTCTCTATTAATTGAGCAGCTGTTAATATTTGCTCTTTCTCTCTATTGTCCATCCGCATATCCAGCGGTGCATCCGCTCGAAATGAAAACCCGCGTTCTGGAATGTCAATCTGCATCGACGAAATCCCCAAATCAAAGACGATTGCGTCAACCGATTGTTCTAAGTCCCCAATATTTGAAAATGGTTGTGGAATAAATTTAAATCGATTGCCAAACTCGCCCCCCAGTGCATTTGCATCCACCACCACATTAGGGTCACGATCAAATGCAATAACATTTGCACCGCGTTCTAAAAACGCCCGACTGTATCCACCCGCACCAAATGTGCAGTCCACAATCGTCTTGCCCTGAACATCCCCCAGTGCATCCAGAACTGCTCTCAACAAAACCGGAATATGTTTCTGTGTTGTTGTCATGGCTATTCCACCTCTACCTTAATCCCCAGGGCGGTCAAATCCGCCACGGTTGTTGCACCCAACTCAACACCACCCGGCAATGCGACTGTTGCGGTCTTTTCTGCGCCGTGCAATACCATTTCTACGCGCGTATATCCACGGGGCAGGGCCACAATCGCCTTCTTAACATCTTGCAACACCGCGCCATCACGAATGTCCAGGGTGACTTTCTTGGCAATTTTCGCCACCCATTGATTCAATGGTGTAATCGAATCCACAAATATAGACACCCGGTCATCACGATTGGACGTCTTGCCTGAAATTAAAACAACCGTATCATTTGCCAGGATTTGTGAAAACTCAATCGCAGAATCCCCAAACGCCACCGCATCAATATTGCCCGCACTGTCAGACGCGTTAATCGTAATCATTTCTTTGCCAGTTTTCGTTCGACGACGACTAAACGAATTCACATTTGCGGCAATTTGTACCGGTTTGCGGTCGCCCAGCGATTCCAATGTTGCACTTGTTGCCAAATTGGCACGCGCAATCAAATGCTTGTACTGGTCCAACGGATGTGCCGAAATATAGAATCCCAACGCCGACAATTCATTTTCCAGTTTTTGTCCAAATGTCCACGGCTCGGTCTTGGGCAAATTCTTGCGCAGTCTGTCTTCGGACACATCGTCTTCGACTGTATTTGAAAACAGCGACA
>JAEDOP010000100.1 GCA_016301865.1 Alphaproteobacteria bacterium | reverse complement strand
AACGCGAAATCATTGACTGCGCCAACACAGACGGTATCGCCACCGCCGCCCGCAAATATAATGTTATCGGTTCTCAGATTCAGGACTGGATTAACAACACCAACCAAAAATAGATTATAATTTTACGCCATACTTACCGCGATTAATTGGGCGGTATGACAAAGCCTCGGCTAAATCTGGCATTTCTATGTCGTCTGCGCCACGCAGGTCGGCAATTGTCCGCGCCAATCGCTTTATACGATTGTATCCACGTGCCGACATTCCCATTTTTTCAGCTGCTGTATTTAAAAATGTTGTCAGTTCTGGCGTTAATGCGGCATATTGTTCCAGTGCCGGCCCATCCAGGTGTGCGTTAACGCAACCCTGGCGTGTAATTTGACGTTCGCGTGCGGCGACGACGCGTTTGCGAATGTCTGCGCTGGATTCACGTGGTGTGTTATCGGTTGTCATTTCCCACGGTTTAACGGCATCCACATCCACATGTAAATCGATTCTGTCCAACAGCGGGCCTGAAATCTTGTTCTGATACGCTTCGGCGCAACGTGGCGCGCGCGAACATGATAATGCTGCATTCCCCAGATGTCCACACGGACATGGGTTCATTGCGGCAATTAATTGAAATCGCGCCGGATATGTCGCGTTACGTTTTGCGCGTGAAATCAGAATCCGCCCCGATTCCATCGGCTGGCGCAGGATTTCCAGCGTCGCACGGTTAAATTCGGGCAATTCGTCCAGAAACAGCACCCCATTATGTGCCAATGATATTTCACCTGGTCGCGCATCTGAACCGCCACCGGCCAACGCGACAGGACTGGATGTATGATGAACGCTGCGAAATGGTCGCGTTGACATTAAACCCCGCGTCCCCAGTTCGCCAGCGATTGAATAAATCGTTGATGTTTCCAGAATCTCGTGTGCGGTCATTTCGGGCATAATTGTCGGCAACCGTGATGCCAGCATCGTTTTTCCCGATCCCGGCGGCCCCACCATCAGCATCGCGTGCCCCCCGGCCGCCGCAATTTCCAACGCGCGTTTTGCCGCCGCCTGGCCATGTACATCCGCCATATCCAGCGTGGAATCCTGTGACCCCGTTGGCGCGGTTAATTCCGGTACAGGCAAAATCTGTGTGCCCTTGAAATGGTTAATCAGTTGCATCACATGAAATGGTGCCAGTATATTTTCATGCCCCGCCCACCGTGCCTGTACGCCTTGGTCGCCGGGACATATAATCCCCAGACCGCGCGAATTTGCCCATACGGATGCCGGCAACACTGCATCGGTTTTAACGATTGCACCGTTCAAACCAACTTCACCTAAAATCACATATTTTTCCAATTCATTTTCTGGTAAAACACCGATTGCACACAAAATTCCGCACAATATCGGTAAATCAAAATGTGATCCGCTTTTTTCCACGTCGGCGGGCGACAAATTCACCGTCAACCGTTTTGGTGGCAACGACAGCTTCATCGCCGACAACACATTGCGAATACGTTCGGCTGATTCTTTGACCGCGCGGTCGGCCAACCCGATAATGTTAAATTCCGGCTTTGACAGTCCCGTCGACAATTGCACCTGGACATCGATTGGTGTCGCATCCATCCCATTAAATATAATTGAATTCAAAGATATCATACTTTGCATATTATAACTTGAATTAACTTTGCGCAAGTTTTAATATACTCACGATAACCAAAGGATTATATATGCCCGCCAAGAATAAAAATATTGCCCGTGAATGGTTTAATACGATTTTTTATGGGGCGTTGATTGCGATTGTTTTCCGCAGTTTTCTGCTTGAACCATTTAACATTCCATCTGGGTC
The DNA here is from genome assembly GCA_016301865.1 of Alphaproteobacteria bacterium. Taxonomy (GTDB): domain Bacteria; phylum Pseudomonadota; class Alphaproteobacteria; order Rs-D84; family Rs-D84; genus Enterousia. The sequence continues at coordinate 965 of JAEDOP010000100.1, read as the reverse complement.
GATGATACCGACGCTGCACGTTGGCGACCATATTTTCGTAGAAAAATGGGCATACGGTTATTCGCGTTATTCATTTCCATTTGGGTCTTGGAAAATGTGGAACGGTCGTTTCTGGGCCACAGAACCTGAAATCGGCGACGTTATAGTATTCCGTAATCCCATTAATGAACACCAGGATTACGTCAAACGTCTGATTGGCAAACCTGGCGATAAAATTCAGATGATTGATGGTCGCCTGCATATCAATGGCACGATTGTCCCGCGTGAAAATCCGCGTCCATATATTGTTGCTGTATTGCCCAGGTCTATGCGTTCTGTCGGATATTATCGCAACAACATGTCGATTAAGGGCAATAAAATCTGGGTTGATAATAAACCGGCCGAATTTAATTACACGATTGAGTACAAGCCTGATGATTTTTGCCACATGTACAACGGCGCGTGCGGTGTATTTAATGCGACTGAATATACAGAAACACTGCCGAACGGTGTTTCGCACAGTATAATTGAAATGGCGGACAATGCCTATTTTGATAACACAGAATTATTTGTTGTGCCCGAAAACCATTACTTCTTTATGGGCGATAACCGCGACAACAGTGGTGACAGCCGTGGTGATGTTGGTTTTGTGCCCCGCGATAATGTTTTGGGTGATGTTTGGTTTATCTGGTACTCGCACAATTATTATGCGCCGATGTTAGCCGTTTGGAACTGGGGCAACAAAATGCGTTGGGACAGATTTGGTATGGGGATAGATTAAAATGAAAGAACTAGGATACGAATTTAAAAATAAATCATTGTTGGATTTGGCACTAACACAAAGTGGTGTAAATTCGATACACAATAACGAACGATTGGAATTTATTGGCGACCGTGTATTGGGGCTGTCTGTTGCAGATTTGCTGATGGAAATGTATCCATGTGAAAACGAAGGCGAATTGGCGCGTCGTCACGCGCAATTGGTG
>JAEDOP010000099.1 GCA_016301865.1 Alphaproteobacteria bacterium | reverse complement strand
CAATCTGACTGATACACAATCCCATACCATTTTCAACCGCATGACGAACTTCTTCGTTAAACAGATTATTCAGCCCATTTGGCAATGCCCCATTATTGATACAGCGCAACACATCATCCATACACATATCAACCGTATATGCAGAATTTTTAACCCCGCCATCTGGACATTCTGGTTCAACTGGCGGTTCTGGCACAACATTTGTCCCACCTGTTGGAACATCTGTCGAAATATTACCAACCGAATTTATTGGCAATGTTGGCATACTGGGCATACGCGCAACCGATGCCGGGCCCGTCGCACGCACATTTGAATACCCTGCGCGTCCTGTTGCAGCATCTGCAACACCAACCAACGCACACACCGCCACCGACACAGCAGATAAACCAACGAATTTAAATAATCCAGACATAAAAATCCCCCTAAATCTATCCCTTGTATTATATCACAAAAAAGCCTATAAAAAAGCACTTTTTAAACTTTCAAATAACATTGACAAAACAATTTTGTTGTCTATAATCATTTACATGACAAAAGTTTTGGAATTTATCAAGTCGCACAAATACGCCATTATATGGACGTTATGCTATTTGGCCATAACATGGGCAATTTTATATTTCATGTTTGATTTTTCCATATTTAACCGCGCCCAGTGGCGACATTTGGCAAATGCACAATTACGCGGATTTCCAGGTTTTGTTTTTGGCATATTAGTGTTGGCGGCTTTACCACTGTACGTTGCAACAACCATATTGATTGTACGTACCAAGCAACCACTAATAACAATCCCATTGCCAAAAATCAAAATTCCAGAATTTCTGAAAGCGTCCCCTGCCCCCGCACCTGAAACAGTACCAGAATCCGAAACACCGACACTGGGCCCCGACGAAGTGGACGCCCCCGTTGAACTGCCCGACGATATGCCGGCGGAATTACGTTTTGCATTTATCCGCGCACGAAACAATATCGGCCGCATCCAAACATCTGCATTCAACGCAGTGACCCCTCAATTATCAAGCAACCAACCCTATACACCCGAAATCATAGCAGATGCATTGCCGTTGCCAACTGATTTTGATATCGACACCCCAACGCCAGACGCCGACACCACCATTCCAACATTTACAGAAATAAATTTCGACGACGAAATTATCGACACCCCCACGACACCAAACGACAACACAGAACTGATACAACACCTGACACAAAACAACACTGAATTTTCCACAGACGAAAACATCGTCATCACAGACACACACGTAATAATAACACATGCCGATTCTGATTTCTGGGTAACCGATACCGACAACTGGTTCGCCACCGGCCGTACATGTCCATCACCAATTATCGCCGTCCAAAATGCCGCAGAAAAATATAATCGCATCCCGGCAATTTACCTGGCGTCTATGAACATAATGAACATCGACAAACTGATTCCACAATGGCAATCCGCCGGCATAACCGTAATAACAGATTTGTCTGAAATTTAACAAACAAAAAAATCCCCCGAATGGGGGATTTTTATTTATACACTTAATTGATTATTTCGCCGCTTCTTCTGCAACTTCTGTGGCTGCTTCTTCTGCGACTGGCGCGACGGCTGCTTTCTTTGCATTTACGTCACGATCAACCAATTCGATAATCGCCATAGGTGCCGCATCACCATAACGGAAACCCGCCTTCAGAACACGTGTATAACCACCATTACGATTCGCATAGCGTGGCCCCAATACTTCGAACAACTTTTTAACAGTTGCCGCCGACGCATTACCCAATTCAGACGCTGTCAAACGACGATTTGCAACAGAATCAACCTTGGCGCGTGTAATCAGTTTTTCAACAACACTGCGCAAATCTTTTGCCTTGGGCAAAGTGGTTTTAATCTGTTCTTTTTCAATCAAGTTTTTTGCCAGACCAATAAACAAGGCCTTGCGTGCATTTGTATCGCGATTAAAAGTGCGACCTGCTTTCATATGTCTCATCTGATTACTCCTTTTGGTTTCTGCCCATCATCGTTTGACGGGATTCGTGTGAGACGCCACAACCTGACACAAAAATGCCAGCACTGTGGGATTAAATTCGATTTATTTTATATAAATTCCCGCAAATTGCAAGAAAAATCCACATCCCCCTTGCATCACAAGAAATTAAATTATGTGAGACTATTGTTGGTGTTTCACAGTTCCGATGTCCCACAACTCCTTGCCATGCAAAGAAATTAAATTATGTGAGACGATTGGAAGTGTTTGACGGTTTGAAGTGTAGTTGACCTACATGAAAACCGACAAACACAACAAGAGTCCACAGAATTTAATTTATTATTTGTAGGGGTCTTCGTACTTCTTAGCCAATTCCGCAATATTTTCTGGTGGCCAACCTGGAACTTCCATCCCCAGGCCCAATCCCATTGCTTCTAATTGGACTTTGATTTCGTTCAAAGACTTGCGGCCAAAGTTTGGTGTTTTCAACATGTCGGCTTCGGTCTTTTGTACCAATTCACCCAACCAGTTGATTTTATCGTTCTTTAAACAGTTGTTTGCACGAACCGACAATTCCAGTTCATCAACATGCTTTAACAATTTTGGATCAAATGGCAATGCATCCTTGGCCTTTTCTTCTTCAGTTGGGCCACTTAATTGTGCTGGATCTTCAAAGTTGATAAATACCAACAACTGATCCGTCAGGATACGTGCCGCAAATGCAATTGCATCTTCTGGTGCGACTGAACCATTTGTCTTGACCGTCAATTCCAATTTGTCATAGTCTGTTGATTGACCAACACGCGTTGGCAAAACATCGCTGGCCACATTCAAGATTGGCGAAAAGATAGAA
>JAEDOP010000009.1 GCA_016301865.1 Alphaproteobacteria bacterium | reverse complement strand
CAAACCGTGATATTTTTCAGGCAATGGACGCAGGGCCTTGGACAGGATTTCATACGCTGATACTTTGACCGTCAATTCGCCCGCCGTTGTGTGATACAATTCGCCCGTAATGCCAATAAAGTCACCCAGGTCAACGTTCGCCTTCATAAATTTATAGTTTTCTTCGCCCAATTCTTCGCGGGACATAGAAAACTGAATTTCGCCGTTAATGTCATAGATACGACCGAACATCAATTTGCCCAACCAACGCAGTGCCGTCACACGCCCCGCCAGGCGCACCGGCGTACCATCCACCAATTCACGCGCATCGGCAATTGTATGCGTACGATCAAATTTATCCTTCCAAACGACACCGTCACGTGCACGGATATTTTCAGCCTTTTGCAGGCGCGCCGTCAATTCATTGGTTGAAATTGGTGTGTTTGTTGTGTTTTCTGACATTTTTGTTTCCTTTGTATTATGCCTGGTATAAAAAAACGGGTGCATAAAAGTGCGCCCGCAGTTTTGTTTCTGTTGGTCGCACCGTATCAATTCAAACGTTTAATAAACAATTTCATAATCTGTGCATCCCGTATTTTGTTGATTGCCCAATGATTATATATGCCTTTTATAAAAAGTAAAGTGAAAAATACACCGCGGGCAATTGCTTGCCCGCGGCGGCTCCCTTCCTTCTGGATTACCAGAAACTGTGTAACCTGATGCGCAGCCATATGACGATTATGCCGCCATTGCAACACCGGATGATAATGTAGCGTCAACTGAATCCATTGCCTTTTTCGCTTCGGCAAAGACCATTTCTTTGACACGCAGTGCCAACGCTTTTGTTTCTAGGCTTTCGGCCGCAGTATCAAAATTATCTGTACGAATCTGTAATGAAACATATGCACCAACCAAGGACGCACGTGGCAAATCTTCGATTGAACGTGGTGCGTTGTTGTGACCAATTTTTAATTCATCGGCCAGGGATATAATTTGTCTGTCTTCGTTAACCCAAACTGTTGTTGTTAAAACCTGATTCAATGCAATCATAATTTCTTTGATATTTTTTGGCATGCGCGTATCCCCTCCTTCCTGGGCGTATGTTGCAAATTTCTTTCTGTTTCGATGTAAATACGTCGGTATTTACAAATCACAGAAATAATTTTTTGTTTATTTTTTCGTTTCTCCCAAAAAACCGCCAGTTATACAGATTTCTGGGACTTTTATTTCTGTTCCTCTTGTCTATACAAACATCTTAGAACAAAAACGAATCGCAGGTCAAGCACAAAATACATTTATTTTCATTTTATTTTAATTTTTTTATTTTTATGCAATAAAACCATAAAATACCATAAAATAACCATAAATTGTCATTGACAACCATAAATTGCCGTGCTACATTCGGTACGAAGCAGGAAAGGGAAACCGGGGAAAAGCCCCAAAATTAAGAAGATCATAAAATGTCATTGTTTCTCTCATCTTATGAAAATCGTTTGGATACCAAGGGACGCGTTTCTGTGCCGGCCTCTTTCCGGGCTTCGATTTCAAATGAAAAATTCGCCGGCGTTGTGTTATTTCGTTCCTTTACGCACAATTGTATCGAAGGTATGCCAATGTCACGTATGGAACAGATGGCCGCCGCAACCGACAAAATGGGCGTATTTGATAGTGATTTGGACGATTTGACGGCAATGCTGTTTGCGGACGCACGCGAATTGGCGTTTGATGTGACGGGACGCATTGTAATACCCGCCGATATGTTAAAGCATGCCGGCATCACCGGCACAGCCGTGTTTGTTGGTCGCGGGAACAGTTTTCAGATATGGGCACCGGATGCATTTCGCGCCGCCCAGGAACAGGCCTTGAAAAATTTGCGTGGCGCACGCCCCAATTTAAAAATTGGCGAATAAAAAAGATACAGTTTCCTTTCTTGTCTAGTGTAAAAAAAATCCCCCGTTTGGGGGATTTTTTTTTATTCGGATTTGATGTCGGCACGAACGTTCGATAATGCACGGGCACGTTCTTCGATTAATCCGTTCAGGTTTGCCGTTGTCAAATTGGCGGCGTACTGAATCGAATTTGCAAACGCCAATGCGTCACTGTTGCCGTGGGTTTTTACCGCAAACCCGCGCAACCCCAGGAATGTCGCACCCGCATATGAACGCGGATCGATTTTATGTTTAAGACGCTTGAACACGTGAATCAGGAAAAATGCACCAATTATCGCAAGTATGGATTTCTTGAGATTTTCAACAATAACACGTTTGACCAACTTGGCCGTTCCTTCGACTGTTTTCAGAACAATATTTCCAGTAAAGCCGTCGGTTACAACAACCTGGACACGGCCGGCGCTGATATCGTTACCTTCGACAAAGCCGATGTAGTCATATGGTAATTTATCCTTATGTTCGGTCAAGATTTTGTTCAGATGAATCAGGGTTTCATTGCCCTTGGTTTCTTCGGATCCAATGTTTAAAACCCCCAGTTTTGGCCGTGGCATATGCCCCACAACTTCGGCATAGACACTGCCCAGAATAGCAAAGTCAAACAGAATTGTTTCATCACATTGAACATTTGCCCCCAGGTCAAGCACAACAACACGGCTGTCCCCGGCGCCCGATGGCAACATTGTTGTAATCGCAGGACGCGAAATACCATCAATTGTCTTTAACGCTAATTTGGACAAAGACATTAAAATTCCGGTATTGCCCGCACTGATAACTGCGGCCGACTTGCCTTCGCGGACATCTTTGATTGCCATGTACATTGACGTGTCCTGGGCGTGACGCAGGACATCCATAACCTTGTCCGTGGGTTTAATTACGTTTGGGGCGTGTATCACTTCGCAATTACGGGCAACACGTGGGTATTTACCCAACAGTTTGCGCAGTTTCTTTTCATCGCCAAACACACGAAAAAAGATGTGATTTTCCCCGTTTTGATACAAATACTGGTTCATGCCACCCAAGACCGCATTCGGACCTTTGTCGCCCCCCATTGTATCAATCGATATTACTTTTTTTTCTTCTGACATAGTCTATAAAAAAAAACAGAAAAGGCACAACAATGCGCCCTGCCCTTTCTGCCATTTTCCTATTTTGCACCACATGCAGGACAAACGTGATGTGGACGTTTCTTTTCGCCACATGTTTTGCATACACCGCATGGCATTACAGACAATGCGTCATGTGAACGACGTTGTGCACTGCGTGCTTTACTTGTTTTACTTTTTGGCGTTGCCATTTTTTAATCCTTTTTATTTATAACTGTCCTATTTTATTCAAATCGTTACGATTTGCAAGGAAAACTTTGTATTAGTGGTTAGTGGCTAGTGGTTAGTGGCTAGTGAATTGAATCACCGGCACTAACCACTTGCTACTAAATGTCCAACAACTGTTGCTGGGCGTTACCTTCGCGTGCCAGTTTTTCAGCGCGCTGTTCTTCCTTGGCGATTCGCGTACGCGACGGACATAAGCACCCGTTCCAATTGGAATCAGACGACCAACAATCAAGTTTTCGTTGATACCAACCAATTTGTCGGTTGAACCTGAAATCGCTGCATCCACCAGAACCTTGGTTGTCTGTTGGAACGACGCGTTCGAGATAAATGAACGTGATGTCAATGACGCACGGGTCAGACCGACCAAGACCTGGGATGCTTCGGCCAGGCGACCATTATCACGCGCGACACGGGCATTTTCTTCTTCGAAATCAACGCGGTCAACAACCTGGCCCATCAAGAAGCCTGTGTCACCAGGATTCGTGATTTCAACACGACGTGTCATTTCACGTATCAAGATTTCAATGTGCTTGTCATTGATTGACACGCCCTGCAGACGGTAAACCTGCTGAATTTGGTCAACCATAAATGTTGCCAAGGCCTTCTGGCCCAAGATACGCAGAATATCCTGGGGCACTGGGTCACCGTCAACCAATTTGTCAGCCTTTTTGACTGTGTCGCCTGTGCGGACCAACAGATTTGTCCCCTTAGGCACTGCGTATTCAACAGGCGCTGTGCCATCGGTTGGTTCGATGCGAATGATAATCTTGGATTTCGCATCTTCCAGTTCAATCGTACCATCGATTTCCGCCAGCAAGGCTGGATTGGTTGGACGACGAACTTCCAACAATTCATTAACACGTGGCAGACCGCCCGTAATGTCGCCTGTACGTTTTGCCTGGACAGGGATACGTGCGATGATGTCGCCCGCCTTAATCGCGTCGCCGTTGGTAACGTTCAGGGTCGAATACACTGGCAACAGGTATTCTGCAATCTTTTTACCACCCAGAGAGATAACTTCGCCCTTGGCATCAACCAATGTAATTGCAGGTTTCAGTGCCTTTTTCGTGTTTGTTTTCCAGTTAATAACCTTGCGCGAGACGATACCCGTCATGGAATCAACTTCTTCTTGGAACGACACGTTTTCGACCAAGTCACAGAAGTTCACAATACCGTCTGTTTCGGCAATGATTGTGTTGGAATATGGATCCCATTCAGCAACCTTGGCCCCCTTGTCAACTGTGTCGCCGTCGTTCACAATCAGCATGGATGCGTATGGCAGAGCCTGGCTGAATAATTCGTGGCCACCGTCGTCCACAACCGCAATTTTGCCGTTGCGCGATAGCACGACAATACGACCCACACCGTTTTTAATTGTGTTTACATCAATCAGTTTGATGCGACCAGCCACAGGAACTTCGATAAAGTGGCTGTCTGCACCACCGGCCGCAATACCACCAATGTGGAAGGTACGCAATGTCAACTGAGTACCAGGTTCACCAATGGACTGGCCTGCGATAACACCGACCGCTTCGCCGACGTGTACCAATGCATTGCGTGACAAATCCATACCATAACATTTCGCACACAGACCGTCGCTGCAACATGTCAGAACACTGCGTACGCGTACAGATGGCAGACCGGATTCGTTAATCTTTTTCGCCGCCGCTTTGGTAATCAATTCACCCTTTGGCACGATGATTTCGTTGTTGTTCGATGGATCTTTGATGTCTTCGGCCGCGGTGCGTCCCAAAACAACATCACCCAATGGAACAGACAGTGTTGAACCAGTGTAAACCGGTTTGGCTTCAATCGATTCCGTTGTGCCACAGTCGTGTTCTGTGATAACTGTGTTTTGCGCCAATTCAACCAAACGACGTGTCAAGTAACCAGCGTCAGCCGTTTTCAAAGCCGTATCCGACATACCCTTGCGCGCACCATGGGTGGATGTAAAGTATTCAGACATGGTCAGACCTTCTTTAAAGTTCGAAATAATTGGAACTTCGATAATCGAACCGTCTGGTTTCTGCATCATACCACGCATACCCGCCAACTGCTGAATCTGACGTTTAGAACCACGGGCACCAGATAACGCCATCATGTATACAGAATTCCAATTGTCGCCGGTCGTTTTACCCAATGCAGCATACGCCATGTCACCCAGTTTGTCGGTCGTTTTCTGCCACAAGTCAATCAGTTTGTTGTGACGTTCACCACCCGACAGCAAACCGTTCTGATACTGGTCTTCGATTTCTTCGGCTGCACGTTCAGATTGCGCGATGATATCTTTCTTTTCTTCTGGAATAACAATGTCGTCATATCCAATTGAAATACCACTGCGTGCCGCCTGTTCAAAACCTGTGTTCTTTAACGCGTCCGCCAACAGAATTGTTTCTTTGTCGCCACAGCGTTCATATGTTGTCGCCAACAGAGCCTTGATTTCTTTTACCGGCATAACCTTGTTTACCAAATCGAATGGCATATTGTCAGACTTTGGCAACAGTTCGCCCAAAATCATACGACCAGCCGTTGTTTTATAGGTTTTACCGTTGATACGCGCGAAGATTGGTGTGTGCAGCGTGATTGCCTTGTTATCCAGGGCTAATTGCACTTCGTCCATGTTCGCAAAACGTGGCGATTTGTCGGTGTGTTCGCCGTTAATCAGCGAGATGTAGTACACACCCAATACCATGTCCTGGGATGGAACAATCATTGGTTCGCCGTTCGCAGGTGACAATACGTTGTTTGATGACAACATTAATGTGCGCGCTTCCAATTGTGCTTCTAATGAAATTGGAACGTGAACAGACATCTGGTCACCATCAAAGTCAGCATTAAAGCCTTTACATACCAATGGGTGCAGACGGATTGCCTTGCCTTCTATCAATACTGGTTCAAATGCCAACAGTGACAAACGGTGCAAGGTTGGCGCACGGTTCAACAATACTGGATGTTCGTGGATAACCTTTTCCAGGATTTCCCATACGACATCTTCGCCGTTTTCAACCATTTTGCGGGCTGTTTTCAATGTGTTTGCATAATCACCCGCCAAAAGACGCGCATAAACAAATGGTTTGAACAATTCCAATGCCATCGTTTTTGGCAAGCCAACCTGGTGTAATTTCAGGGATGGACCAGATACGATAACCGAACGGCCAGAATAGTCAACACGTTTACCCAACATGTTCATACGGAAACGACCCGATTTACCGCGCAGGGAATCAGACAATGATTTCAATGGACGACGGTTCTGGGACATCATTGGACGTGCCTTGTGCCCGTTGTCGAACAGGGAATCGACCGCTTCTTGTAACATGCGTTTTTCATTGCGGATAATGATGTCTGGTGCGTGCATTTCCATGAAACGTTTCAGACGGTTATTACGGTTAATAACACGACGATACAAATCGTTCAGGTCAGATGCCGCAACGTGCCCCGCATCCAATGTAACCAATGGACGCATATCTGGTGGGATAACTGGGATAATATCAGGCAACATCCATGCAGGTTCCGTTTTAGAATCCAGGAATGCTTCGACCAGTTTTAATTGCTTAATCAGGGCTTTGCGCTTGGCTTCGGATTTTGTGTCGGCCAATTCTGCACGCAGACGTGTGCGTTCGTCGCCCATGTCCAGACCCGCGATGATTTCACGTACGCCTTCGGCACCAATGCCAACGCGGAATGCGTCTGCGCCGAATTCTTCGACGGCGGATTGGTATTCATCTTCGCTGATGACGTCGTACTGTTTCAGGTTTGTTAAGCCAGGTTCAATAACAATATAGGCATCGTATGAAATAACCTGTTCCAATTTTTTCTGTGGCAGGTTGTTCAACAATGTCGCAATTTTACCTTCGCGCAGAAACCATGTGTGCGCAACAGGCATTGCCAATTTAATGTGCCCCATGCGTTCGCGACGAACAGATGCAGAACCAACTTCGACACCGCAACGTTCACAGACAACACCACGGTATTTGATGCGCTTGTACTTGCCACAGGCACATTCATAATCTTTGACTGGACCGAAAATCTGCTGGCAGAACAAGCCCTCGGCTTCTGGTTTCATGGAATGATAGTTGATGGTTTCTGGTTTTTTAACCTCGCCATGGGACCAGGACAGAATTTCTTCGGGGGATGCAATTGTAATGCGCAGGGCATCAAACTGTTCCTTGGTTTCAATTTGTCCAAATATCTTTTGCAACATATTGCTCATTATATTTTGCTCCTTATAAAATAGTTCTTAGTTGTTAGTGGCTAGTAGTTAGGGTGTGGGGCGCGCCCCACACCAGGGCTAACAACTAATCTACTTTCTTTGGTGTCATCGCCAGACCCAATCCACGCAATTCGCGAACGAATACGTTAAAGGCCTCTGGTGTGCCGGTTTGGATGTCATCACTGCCGGAAATGATGGATTCATACATCTTGTTACGGCCGGTGATATCGTCGGATTTTACCGTCAACATTTCGCGCAACAGGTGGGCGGCACCGTGTGCTTCCAGTGCCCACACTTCCATTTCACCCAAACGCTGGCCACCCATGTGGGCTTTACCAGACAGCGGCTGTTGTGTTACCAACGAATAGTTACCAATCGAACGTGCGTGAATCTTTTCATCAACAAAGTGATGCAGTTTCAGCATGTACATAACACCAACGGTCACAGGGCGTGCAAACTTTTCACCCGTCATACCGTCGTACAAGTCGAACTGACCCGTTTCAGGCAGACCCGCCAACTGTAACATTGAACGAATATCTTCGGGTGTGGCACCGTCAAATGTTGGTGTCGACATTGGTACACCGTCACGCAACAGGGCCGCCTGGGCGCGAACGTCTGTATCCGTCATCTTTTCCAGTTTTTCGGCGGTTTCTTTGCCATAGACTTTGCCCATGATATTGCGTAAATCATCGGTGACAGCACGTTTTGCCTTGACTTCGTCCAGAACTGCACCAATCTGGGCACCCAATGTGCGTGCCGCCATACCAAGGTGAGTTTCCAAAATCTGGCCAATGTTCATACGCGATGGTACGCCCAATGGATTCAAAACAATGTCAACCGGTGTACCGTCGGCCAAGTATGGCATGTCTTCGACTGGGACAACCTTGGAAACAATACCCTTGTTCCCGTGACGACCCGCCATTTTGTCACCCGGCTGCAATTTCATTTTATGCGCGATGTACACTTTTACTTCTTTTAATACACCGGCGTTCAAAGAATTGCTTTCGGTTGCTTTGGCAACTTCGGCATCTGCTTTGTCGTTCAGTTTTTTCAGTTTGATGACATGCTGTTCACGCAATTCATCAATCTTGGCCTGGGCTTCTTTGTTTTTAACAACCAGTTTCTTGACATCAACCGCACGGATACCTTCGAATACTTCGCCGGTCAGTTTTTTGCCAATGAATGGTTTCAAACTGCCGCTGCCGGATTCGATAACCATGTTTTCAGCAATCTGGAATACCTGGTCGGCAAATCCTTTTTCGATAATTGCGACTTCTTCTTCGCGGTCTTTGTTAATCTTTTCGATTTTCTGTAATTCAATCATCTGGGTGCGTTCGTCTTTTTTAACACCATGACGGGTCAAGACGTTAACACCGATAACTGTACCTTCTTCGTTTGGACCGACGCGCAGTGATGTATCCTTGACGTTCAGTGCCTTTTCACCAAAGATGTTGCGCAACAACGCTTCTTCTGGTGTTAACAAGGTTTCAGATTTTGGTGTCACACGACCAACCAAAATGTCGCCCTGTTTTACACGTGCACCGACATAGATAATACCGGATTCGTCCAAGTTCTTTAATGCTTCTTCGCCGACGTTTGGAATATCGCGGGTCAACGATTCTGGCCCCAACTGGGTGTCGCGAACCTTGAATTCCTTTTCAACGATTTTTACAGATGTAAATACGTCGTCGCGTGAAATCTTTTCAGAAATAACGATAGAGTCTTCGTAGTTGTATCCACGCCATGGCATGAATGCAACCAATACGTTACGACCCAACGCCAATTCACCATAGTTCATAGATGAACCGTCAGCAATGATGTCGCCCGCAGAAATACGATCGCCAACCTTGACCAATGGTTTCTGGTGAATCAATGTTTCACTGTTGGAACGTTCGAACTTTTCCAGGTTATAGATATCAACACCGGTCACAACGTTGCGGCTGTTCATACATTTGACCACAATACGGTTCGCATCAACAGATTCAACAATACCGCTGTGTTTCGCAACCTTACCCGTGCGGGAATCACGTGCCACTTCGCGTTCGATACCAGTACCAACCAATGGTGCCTGGACGCGCAATAGTGGAACACCCTGACGCTGCATGTTAGAACCCATCAAAGCACGGTTCGCGTCGTCGTTTTCAACGAACGGAATCAAACCAGTTGCGATGGATACCACCTGGCGTGGTTCAACGTCTATCAGGTCAATTTCATCCTTGGGGACCATGGTAAATTCGCCATCAACACGTGCGGTGACCGTATCTTCGGCCAAGACACCGTCTTTGGTTGTTGGGGTATTACCCTGGGCGATTTTATGACCCAATTCTTCGTCTGCGGTCAGATAGACCATTTTATCTGTAATTTTACCATTTTCGACAACATAGTATGGTGTTTCAATAAACCCATATGGATTTACACGCGCATATGATGACAAATGGTTAATCAGACCAATATTCGCACCTTCGGGTGTATGAATTGGACACAGACGACCATAGTGTGTTGGGTGAACGTCACGGACGTCGATGCCGGCGCGGTCACGGTTCAGTCCACCAGGCCCCAGAGCGGAAATACGACGCTTGTGTTCCAGTTCAGACAATGGATTATACGCATCCATAAACTGGGACAACTGGGATGTACCCAAGAATTCAGACACCAAGGACATCAATGGTTTTACATTGATAACATCCTGGGGTTGCATGTTGGCGATGTTTGGTGACGACAGCGCTTCGCGGACCAGGCGTTCGATGCGAACCATACCGGTGCGGAAATTCTGTTCCAGCAATTCACCAACCGTGCGAACACGACGATTTGACAGGTTGTCAATGTCATCAACTGTGTCTTTGCGATCGATAATGTTTGTTAATGTTTTCAATACCGCCAGGAAGTCGCCCTTGGTCAACAGACGTTCATCTTCTGGTTTTTTGCCAGAATCAATTTTTAAACGTTTGTTCATCTTGAAACGACCCACCGCCGACAAATCATAGTACGCAGGTTCAAAGCCCTGGCGCAGGAACAGATTTATCGCCGCTTCCAATGTTGGACGTTCGCCCGGACGGATGATGTTATAGATTTCAATTAACGCTTCTTCGCGATTTGTTGTTTTGTCCGCCATCAGGGTATTGCGCATATGTGCACTGATTGTGGCGTTATCAATAGAAATCAGGCTGATTTCTTTGATGTTCATTTTATCCAAATCGTTCAAAACTTCTTCGGTGATTTCTGTGCCGGCTGGGAATACAACTTCGTCACCTGACATGATTGGGTCAAACAAGTATTCGCCAACCAATGATTCAGGCAGGATACCGAATTCTTTGGCTTCCATCAATTTCTGCATGCGTTTGGCATTCAGACGATCACCCTTGGATGCGATAACCTTTTTATCCGCAGGGTTAATCAGATCATAGTTCAGGCGATATTTGTCCAGGCCTGCGAAATCAGCAGTTGCGCCGGTCCACATTTTGCCGTCGAATTTCAAACCGATGCGGTTATAGAATACACCCAAGATTTCTGTGTCGGACATACCGCGAATTGTGGATTTGCGTGGATCGGCCGCCCACTTCTTTTCGTCTTCGGCGGATGGCAGGCAACGCAACAGAACAGTCGCTGGAACTTTGCGACGACGGTCGATACGGACATAGATAATGCCCTTGGATTCTTCGAAATCAATCCATGAACCGTGTTCTGGGATAATACGCGCAGTATATGTGATTGGGTTACCAGCAACTTTGGCTTCTTTGGTTGTCGCAAACACAACGCCCTGGGCACGGTGCATCTGGGATACGATAACACGTTCAACGCCCGATGCGATAAAGCTGCCGCGTTCTGTCATTAACGGCACTTCGCCCATAAATATTTCTTGTTCTTTGATGTCGCGCAGGGTCTTTTTACCATCTTCTGCGACGTCCCATAAAATCAATCTCAGCTTCAATCTTAACTTGCTGGAATATGTCATATTGCGCAACATGCATTCTTTTACATTGTACACAGGTTCGTCCAATGTATATTCCACAAATTCCAGGTCGGCAATGCCGGCATAGTCTTTGATTGGGAACATAGACGAGAATACATTTTGCAGCCCCATATTTTTACGTGCAGAGGCTTCGACATCTTTCTGCAAGAAGTCTTTGTATGAATTATATTGAATTTCTACTAAATCAGGAAGCGGAGTTTGCAAAAAACTTTTACCAAAAGATTTTCTTAGTTTCTGGATAACTGCCATCGGTTTTAATCCTTTTTTTCTGTGCGTTTTGCAAACGAAACGATATCAAGCAGGGCAAAAAGAAAATTCTTAAACAAATTGTGAATAATTTTTTTAAAGATTCCAGATAATTAAATAATTAACTGCAAATTTTTATTTGAATGCATGTCATACATCCTGCATAAAAATTTTTGTTTCTTCCTTAATTATCTGCCACAATTTATTTAACAATCTCCTTTTTGCCCCGCTTTTTTCGCGTATGTTTTTTGACTTTTGTCTTTTACGCCTTTGTGCCCGCATGGGATTTTCATCCCACACGGGCGGCGTTTTGTCATATTTTCATATGACTTGTTTTTTGAACCAACTGGTTCTGGGTTAAAATGAATTATTTCATTTCAACTTTTGCGCCAGCGGCTTCCAAAGATGCTTTCAATTTTTCAGCTTCGTCTTTGGCCAAGCCTTCTTTAACGGCCTTTGGTGCAGATTCAACCAAAGCCTTGGCTTCGGACAGGCCCAGGCCTGTGGCTTCTTTTACAACCTTGATAACAGCCAATTTGTTTGCGCCAACTTCTGCCAAAACAACGTCAAATTCTGACTTTTCTTCGGCAGCCGCCGCAACAGGACCCGCTGCAACTGCAACAGCAGCAGCCGCGCTAACGCCCCATGTTTCTTCCAACGCTTTGGACAATTCAACAGCTTCCAAAACGCTTAATTTTGACAATTCTTCAACTAATTTCTGAATGTCTGCCATTTTTTTTACTCCTAAGTTTTGTTTTAGGTCAGAATAAAATATTCTGATTTATTGTTCTTTTTTTCCATACTCTGCTGAAACACGTGCCAAGCGCGATGCAGGTTCGACCAAAATACGCGCGATTGTAGAACGAATTTCCAACAGGGAAGGAAGCTTGGATAATTGCATAACGCCGTCAACGTCCAGAACATCTGCATCCATTTTACCACCAACAATTGTCAAATTTGGGTGTTCATCCGCAAATTTTGCCAATACTTTGGTAACCGCCAAACTGTCAGTTGCAACAGCAACCGCAGTTGGACGTTTCAACATGTCAGATACAGGTTCAAAATCGGTGTCTTTTAACGCCAATTTCATCAAACGGTTTTTGACAACTTTGAATACAGAAACCAATGGGCGCAGTTCATTACGCAAGGCTTCGAATTCTTTTACAGTCAAACCATGGTTTTCAATGATGAAAACACCGTTTGCATCTTTCAGGGACGACTGCAACGCTGAAATCACATCTGATTTTTCTTCGCGTCTCATCTATTTTTCCTTCAAGCTTCTGTTTTTGTTAACTTTCCATCCGGTTTTACCCGGGATGGGGCTTTGTTCCTGCCCCAAAGAATGGTTCTTTGTCTATGATGGAAATTAAGTGTTGCCACACCATCAGTCTTGGACAGAAATCTTGTTCCAGAGTGCAGTTTGCAGTGTGCAGAGTGCAGTTTATTTGTTTCTATTTATCTGAACTCTGCACTCTGAACTTTGCACCCTGATAATTATTTTGCATCAACCTTCAGACCTGGGCCCTGGGTTGTTGCAACGGATACGCCCAGGATATACTGCCCCTTGGACGATGCCGGTTTAACCTTTTTCAATTGGTCAATCAAGGCAACCGCATTTTCAACCAATTTGTCGGTTGCAAATGACATTTTACCAATACCCGCGTGGATGATACCCTTCTTTTCAGCACGGTATTCAATCTGACCCGCTTTGGCTGTTTTAACCGCGTCTGCTACGTTGTTTGTAACAGTACCCAGTTTTGGGTTCGGCATCAAGCCCTTAGGCCCCAAAACGCGCGCGATTTTTGACATTTTTGGCATCATATCAGGTGTCGCAATTACACGGTCAAAGTTGATATTGCCCGCCGCAACAGAATCAATCAATTCTGCGCCACCAACAACGTCTGCGCCAGCCTGTTTTGCTTCGTCCGCCGCATTTTCAGTAAATACCGCAACGCGTACAGATTTGCCTGTCCCGTTTGGCAGGGACAACATACCACGAATGTTATTGTCTGCCTTGGTCACATCGATACCCAAACGGATAGCGATTTCCAATGTTTCATCAAATTTCTTGGATGCATATTCACGCAAAACTTCAATCGCATCAGCCAAAGCATAAACTTTGTCTGTGTCCAGGTTTTTCCAAGTCTGCTGTTTCTTTGTCAGTTTCATGATATTATTCCTCCACCTTTACACCCATAGAACGGCACTGACCCGCAACAATGTTCATAGCAGATTCAATGGTAGAGCAATTCAAGTCTGGCATTTTCGCAGTCGCAATTTCCTTTAACTGCGCCTGAGAAATTGTGCCAACAAAGTCACGACCCGGTTTATGTGAACCGATTTTCAGTTTTAACGCTTTCTTGATATAATATGACACAGGTGGCAATTTCATGATAAATTCGAAACTGCGATCTGTATAAACAGTGATAATACATGGAATTGGCATTCCAGGTTCTTTATCAGATGTTCTGTCATTAAACTGTTTACAGAAT
>JAEDOP010000098.1 GCA_016301865.1 Alphaproteobacteria bacterium | reverse complement strand
CCTTGGGCGCATATTCGCCCAGGCGCGCATCGCGTGTCGTTGTTGGCACGGTTGTACACCCCATCAGGGGCAAAGCCAAAATCCAAACCGCAACTTTTTTTAATATCGACAACCAAATACCCCTTTGCTTAATTTTTTTGACGATTATAGTCAAACAATAACACACCTGCAACAAAAATTCATTATATTTTTTAATAAATTGGGAATATTTACCTTTGCCTTGTCTGTGTTCCGCGCTATAATCAAACCAAAGGAGTTTTTTATGTCTCAAAAAATAATTGTTACCGGCGGGGCGGGCTATATCGGTTCGCATACCTGTGTTGCTTTGATTGAATCTGGATTTGATGTGGTGGTATTTGATAATCTGTCGAATTCGCAGATTGATTCACTGGACGGTGTTGCGCGCATTACCGGCACACGTCCAGAATTTATAAATGTTGATTGCACAGATATTACCGCACTGCGTTCTGCGTTTGCGACGCATCGTGATGCGGTCGGGGTGATTCATTTTGCCGCGTTCAAGGCTGTTGGTGAATCCGTATCAAATCCATTGTTGTATTATCGCAACAATCTGGGCGGTCTGATAAATGTTCTGGATTTGATGCGTGAATTTGACGTGCCGAACATTGTCTTTTCGTCATCGGCAACGGTGTACGGTGTGCCCGAAAAACTGCCGGTTACTGAACAGACCCCATTACAACCGGCCACATCCCCATATGGCGCGACCAAGGTTATGGGCGAAAACATTATCCGCGATACGGTGCGCGCATATCCACAAATCAGTGCGACACTGTTGCGGTACTTTAATCCAATTGGCGCACACCCATCGGCGGAAATAGGCGAATTGCCCAACGGCATTCCGAATAATCTGATGCCGTATATTACCCAGACTGCGGCCGGGATTCGCGAATATTTGAACGTCTTTGGCGATGATTATGATACACCCGATGGATTTTGTGTACGTGATTATATTGATATAAACGATTTGGCGCGTGCGCACGTGGCGGCATTGCGTCATATGTTATCGGGTGCGACGGGCGTTGGTGTATTCAATCTGGGAACGGGGCAGGGCACGTCCGTTATGGAATTAATAGACGCGTTCCGTGATGCGACCGGGGTTGATTTGCCGTATCGGATTGCGCCGCGTCGCGCCGGCGATGTTCCAGCCATCTGGGCGAATTGTGATTTGGCGTCGCGTGTGTTGAATTGGCGCGCAGTTGTTCCGTTAAATGAAACATTGGCGTCCGCCTGGCGATGGCAGAAACATGTATCTGGAATAAAATAGAAATATCGCAAAAATACGATTTTTTCATTTGTAATAAATTTACATATATGATAAAATCACATGTAATAGAAGGGAAGGATTTACCATGAAAAGATTTATTGCCGTGCTTAGTGGACTGTTGGTGTTGCCCGCATTTGCTGAGGTTGCGCCCGTTTTCTATGACGGTGTGATTGAATATTCTGACGAAGAACCATCGGGCGAAGAAATCGATGCCGCAACAGAAACGGTTGTTGTTGCCCCTGTGGTCCAGCCCAGTTCGGTAAATCCGCGTACTGCGAATCGTAATGCGTCGCGTGCTGTGCCGTCGACTGCGTCTGCGAATGTATCTTCGCGTGCCAATGCAGGGCGTGTAACGGCGTCAAATCGTACGGCGTCAAATGCCGTTACGGCGCGTACGGCGACAAATGCGTCGGCCCGTGGTACGGTTTCGCGTGTTTCAACACGTGCCGCACGCAGTGCAACAAATGGCACACAACAAATTGCGACAACGCGTCGCGCAATGCAGACCACGCCAACAACGGCGGCCCGTGCGTCTATTGTCCAGACGGATACTGTAAACACACCATTGTACACCGGTCGTGTCAGTTCCCGTGCCAGTGCGGTTCGTGCACGTATCCCGACAATATCGTCGACATCATCTAATGTTGTGACAACGGCTGAATCTGCGGCGGATGCAACCCAGAGTATGGACGAATTGGCGCAAATCACCGATTTTTGCAAGGCACAATATACATCGTGTATGGATAACTTTTGTAATGTTCTGGACGATAACCAGGGACGTTGTTCATGCTCGAAAAATATCAAAAATTATGCCAAGACAGAAGAAGCGTTAAAGGCCGCAACCGAAGCGTTACAGGATGTTGCCCAACAGATTCAGTATATCGGCCTGTCGTCGGATGAAATTGAAACATTGTTCACCCAGACCGAGGCTGAAATCCAAATGCAATCAACCCAGGATAATACCCAGTTGAAAAACGATTTGGACAGAATCAAGAATTTAATTGTTGATGTCAAGGGTGGCTCGGCATCGACTGTATCCGATGCAGGCATGGGATTCAATTTGTCTGGCCTGTTGGATTTCAGTATCGACAGCACTGGCTTTGACCTGGCGTCATTGTTCGGTACAACAACGGCGGACACATCATCCATCAGCAACCAGCGTGGCGAAACCCTGTATAAAACTGCAGCGGCGCGCTGTAAATCGGCGGTTCTGACCAACTGTGCGGCCCAGGGTGTTGATATTTCCGTTATTGCAAATTCATATGATATGGAAATTGATAAACAGTGTATCGCATATGAACGCAGTTTGACCGACACAAACGCAGAAATGAATCAAACCGTCCGCAATGCCAAGGGCGTTCTGCAACGCGCACGTTTGATGGTTGCACAACAGAAGAATTCATATGACCTGCGTGGCTGTGTAAATGCATTGGATTCCTGTATGCAGGACGACTATGTCTGCGGTACAGATTATGAATATTGCCTTGACCCAACGGGTAAATACATCGTTGACGGCGAAATCGTTGTCGGCTCAACCCCGGGGTATGTGGTAAGCTCAACTGCCTTGACGGCCCCTGGTATCGATTAT
>JAEDOP010000097.1 GCA_016301865.1 Alphaproteobacteria bacterium | reverse complement strand
TTGAGTTTCAACCTTGCGGCCGTACTCCCCAGGTGGAATGCTTATTGTGTTAACTGCGGCACAGAAACCTTATTCGGTCCCTACACCTAGCATTCATCGTTTACGGCGTGGACTACCAGGGTATCTAATCCTGTTTGCTCCCCACGCTTTCGCACCTCAGTGTCAGTATTAGTCCAGGTGGTCGCCTTCGCCACTGATGTTCCTTCCTATATCTACGCATTTCACCGCTACACAGGAAATTCCACCACCCTCTACCATACTCTAGCTCGCCAGTTTTAGAAGCAATTCCCAGGTTGAGCCCGGGGCTTTCACTCCTAACTTAACGAACCACCTACGCGCGCTTTACGCCCAGTAATTCCGATTAACGCTTGCACCCTTCGTATTACCGCGGCTGCTGGCACGAAGTTAGCCGGTGCTTTTTCTGTCGTTACTGTCATCATCTTCACGACTAAAAGAACTTTACAACCCGAAGGCCTTCTTCATTCACGCGGCATGGCTGGGTCAGGGTTTCCCCCATTGCCCAATATTCTTAGCTGCTGCCTCCCGTAGGAGTCTGGACCGTGTCTCAGTTCCAGTGTGGCTGATCGTCCTCTCAGACCAGCTATGGATCATCGCCTTGGTAGGCCATTACCCCACCAACAAGCTAATCCAACGCGGGCACATCCACCACCGATAAATCTTTCCCGTTTCCGGCGTATGCGGTATTAGCGTTCGTTTCCAAACGTTATTCCCCAGTGGTGGGCAGCTTCCCACGCGTTACTCACTCGTGCGCCACTGAATCCACAGGTGCAAGCACCCGCTTCATCCGTTCGACTTGCATGCCTAAGACCTGCCGCCAGCGTTCGTTCTGAGCCAGGATCAAACTCTCAAGTTCTAAAAAACCTGTTAAGTAAGTCCCTGTGCATATAAACAAAAGCTGACTATTTAATAATCAGTTCGTCTTTACATATAATTATTCGCAAGACAAGTTTTTAACGAGGTTTATTTTAATTGTACCATCCGTCGGCGCAAGCGCCGCCGAGATAAGCAAATTCACAAAATTGAAATTTTGGAATTTTCTAAAACCTACTACCTGTCTAGGATATGCACATTTGACTTAGTCAAAGTTTGGATATTCCAAATTCAACTGTCTGCACATCCCTTCTTGAATTTTTGATGAGCTGCTTTTATTCACAATGTTTGCGTGTTATACAGATACCCGTTTCATACCGTTCGTTCCGTAAACCGCAGAATTTCAGGGGTTGAGTGTCTTTTTGTTTTGTTGTCTCAACTTGAAAGCCCGCTTAGTATGCGCTCAAACTCTGAAAAAGTCAAGCGGAATTTCAAAAATAATTTTCAAAAAATTTAGCCACCAGGAAAAATCGCCAGAAATCCGCCATTTTTTATTAAAAATTTTTTTTCTTTTTTTATTTATCATTGCCAAAAATGATTCGGATTTGGGGCTTTTTATGATTCGGATTTGCGTCCGAATCGGAATTTTTCGTGCTAAAAACGGTATGAAAAGCCTAATTTTACCATAGGATAGACGCGTAAATCGGATAATTTATCATTTGCATCGCGGGTTGCGCGCGCAATATCGGCGTCCAATTGCGGAATTGTTACTGGCAACCATATGCCAATCAGCCGATTATATACATATAATTGTTCCTGGGGGACGTCCAGCGACAATTTTGCGGGCCGATTCGTCACAACCACGCCTAAATCCAGAAAAAATCCGAATCGGCAGCCGATATTAAAATCAAAACCAGTGCCAAAGTATGGGCCGTGGTAATTCCAGTCTATGTTGGCGGCGCCGTTAAAGTTATTACCATTATAATAATAGTGGTCGCCCGCCAGATAAAAATAAAAGCGTTGGGCGCGCGCGCGCTCGATTTCGCCAAATATCGCCGCATCCAGTGCCGCCCCGCCCCACGCATAACCCGCCGACACACGCCAGGTACGCGCGAACGGATAATAATCTAAGAGTATAGAGCCATGCCATGCATCCAGCGAGCCTTCGTCAATTTTTACCCCGTCACCAACATCACGGCCGTCGCGCATATATGAATCAATCGCCGAATCGATGGCGGACTTTAATGGGTCGGTTGCCGCAAAATCGATTCGCACACCCAATCGGCGTGTCCAATACGATTCGAAATCTGGATTATGATACCCCAGCGATAAATTCATACCGGTTGTTGCAGACACACCGACGCCAACCGACATGCCGTCTAAAAACTTGGTTTCGGCAAGCGCAGGTATCGAAAATAAAATGCCCAGCGCGATATATACGTATTTCATACTGTCTAATATATATTAAATACGCGTGTGCGACAACGGGCATGAATTCCGCAACAAAAAACCCGCCGTTTGGCGGGAATATTTTTATGGACACTGGGCCAATTGTTTTAACACATTTTGGACGTCATTATTTACAGACACGGTTATTTCGCGCTGCAACCCGTCTTTGTACGTGTAATTAAACTGGGCGTCCTTGAATTCAGGTATTGCATTATACACCTGTTGGAATGGGGCCAGCATTGCACCAAACCATTGACGACCACGGCACAGGCAACCATTTCGGACGTCCGCCGCAACCACCGATGTTGCGGTGTTTGGATATTGCGTATCCAGGTCATGGTCAGTCATCATCAAACAACGCGATCCAAACCCATAGAAGTTCGCATCATCAGACAAGAATTTATAAACCAAGCCGTCGGTCGCACCCGCCTGTTTCAGGGCGTATGCCATACCGTCTGTACAGCATGCCTGGGCGGAACGCATTAACATTTTGTACCGGTCCAGTAATGGCGCGGCCACAGGTTCGTTTGCCGTGATATGTTTATTGCAATCGGCGGCATGAACAAATTCTGCAACGGATGCATCGCGCAGTTTTGCACTGCGTGGCG
>JAEDOP010000096.1 GCA_016301865.1 Alphaproteobacteria bacterium | reverse complement strand
ATAAACGAAAGGAAATAAATATGTCAAAATTAAGAGTAGCAATTAATGGTTTTGGGCGCATCGGACGCTTGGTGTTGCGGGCAGCACTGGAATCGGGACGTGAAGATATTGAATTTGTGGCGGTTAATGACCTGGCACCGGCGGAACAGAATGCGTATCTGTTAAAGTATGATTCAGTGCATGGGAATTTGCCGATGGATGTAAAACTGGATGGAGAATACATTTTGGTCGGGAATCAGAAAATCAAATGTATTGCAGAACGCGATCCGTCAAAACTGCCATGGGGCGAACTGAATATTGATGTTGTCATGGAATGTACGGGTATCTTTACCGCGGCGGACAAGGCGCGCGTACATATCGACGCAGGCGCGAAACGCGTGTTGGTATCTGCACCATCGACGGGGGCGGACAAAACAATCGTATTCGGCGTAAACCAGGACACATTGACCCCAGATGACATCATCGTTTCAAACGCATCATGTACAACGAACTGTTTGGCACCAGTGGTCAAGGTTCTGAATGAAAAATTCGGTATTGTGTCGGGATGGATGACGACCGTTCATGCGTACACAGGCGACCAGCAATTGCTGGACAAAAACCACAAAGATTTCCGGCGCGCACGTGCGGCAAACCTGTCGATGATTCCGACCAGCACCGGCGCGGCCAAGGCAATTGGTTTGGTGTTGCCGGAACTGGCGGGTAAATTAGACGGTATGGCAATTCGCGTTCCAACACCGGATGTATCGGTTGTGGAATTGGTTGTTAATCTGGAACACGATGCGACGGTCGAAGAAATCAACAACGCGATGCACGCAGCCGAATCCAAGACATTTGGTTATAACGAATTGCCGTTGGTATCAATTGACTTTACACACGATGCGCACAGCTCTATATTCGATGCCGGCCAGACCAAGGTTCTGGGGGATAAATTGGCGCACGTGACCGCGTGGTATGATAACGAATGGGGTTTTTCAAACCGTATGTGCGATACCGCCGTCGCGATGGGCAAATTGATTAAGTAAAAAAATCCCGCCAGATGGCGGGATTTTTATTTGTCATCCATTTGGGGGATTATTACTGTGTCGTTATAGTGCGACAGGAATCGTGTGCCAGTGGCACAATATATTTTCTGTAATGAATCCTTGTATTCCTGAACCGCGGAAACCCAGCGATCTTCGATATCCTGTTGTGCGCCCTGGTATCCGGCAAACGCACCCATACCACCACCAACGCCAGCACCGGTCAGTGTGCCCTTTATACGTGCCTTGTTCGACAGGTCAATAATGCCGCCATCTTCGGAATCCTGGTACAGTGGGACAAAGCCACCATCCTGAAGTGTGCGTTTTTTGGTTGTATTGTCCAGATTTGCAGCAACACCACGGCCAGTGCGACCGACCACTTCGCGTGTGCCAAATCGCGAAACAAATTTAGACCAATCTGATTTTTTCCAGCCCATACCATTGTCTTCGACATTGACGACCATGGCCGGGGTGCGGTTGTTAATTATGCTGACATTGCCGTTCAATTTAATCCAGACATCGTCGCAACTGCCGTCATATGTTTCCATTGTTTCCATCTTGTTATTCTGATAACAGAACCTTTCAGTTGCGTTTTGAATTAAATTTGTTGTTCCCTGTTGATATATGGTTTCAATGTCTATCTTTTTGCCAGTTGAACGGTTGGTTTGGGAAAAAACCTGCTGTTTTTCGTCTTGACCATCGGCTTTTTTAACCGTTGTTTCCGTGGTCCAGCCCGCAATTGTGGCATTTTGGATATTTAACGCTTTGTATTCACACGTTTCTGTGCCTTTACATACCTTGAAATCACTGGGGTTCTTGGCGGAAATGTATGGTGTGCCGTCAAGCGTGTCATACTGTTCCAAATATCCCCACAGGCATTGTGTATCGCGGCCGTCGACGGTACAGGCCTCAATCCGCAGGACAGAATCGCCCGTCGCAACGATATTACCAACAACCGCGCCCGCCGCCGCATTTACACCGGTGGATAAAATCGTGTCGCCGGCAACCTTGCCCGTATAGGCGTTGCCCGCCATTAATGCCGCACCGCCCAGTGCGCCGATAATCGTGCTGTTGGTTTTAGCCTTGCCCCCGCCCAGGATGCCATCTTGCCCCGGTTCGGGTGCGCCCGCCATATTGCCACCCAGGCCACCCAAAATCGCGCCGGCTGCAATCTTGAACCCGGCATTTTGTTTTTGTTCGGCGTTCATAATTTCAATGACATCATCAATGGTTGGTTGGGCGTCCGCGGGAAATTCTATTTCGCCCGCCGCAGGCAGCCATGCCCCCTCGGGAAAATGGGAAATATTACATTCAACCACATCGCCCGCCGCCAGATTTGCACGCGCCAAAATCGCATCAGAACCGTTTAATCCCGCACCAATCGCACGCATTTCAACAACCGCCGTACATGTCGATGCGCCGCCCGCACCATTGCCAACCGTTGGACGCGACCATGCAAATTCACCATCTGGATATATCATGGAACATTGTTCCAATTTTGCCATATTTTCGGCCGCATTTGCGTCGCCAGTGCGAATACTGTTCGACATTGCGGCGTTCGATACCGGAATCGGTGTATCCGCAGGAATTGGGTTTACCGCAGCAGCGACGGTGGCAGTATTTGCCGCGGCATTATAGCGCATATCGTTAACCTGTTGATAACCCTGGGCATTGTTGCGCGACATATTTCCAACGCGAATCCCCGCAGACGCCATACAAGGCACTAATGTGGCCAGCAAAGAATAAAAAAGAACCGAATTTGCACGCATAAAAAATCCCCCCATACCAATAAATCAACACAACCGGGCATGCGCCCGGATGTGTATTATATCCTAGAACTGTAATCGCAGGCGCACCCCAAGATCGACCATCCCCAGGC
>JAEDOP010000008.1 GCA_016301865.1 Alphaproteobacteria bacterium | reverse complement strand
CAGACGCCCTGCGCCAAATGAACGAACGTGGTGAAATCGCAAATTGCATTATATCGGGTCCGATATCATTTGATATTGCGGTGTCTAAATCCGCCGCCATGGCCAAGGGCTATACCGGTTCAATTCATGGCGATGCCGATATATTATTATTTGATAATATCGAAGCGGGCAATAATACGATTAAAGCGATGGTACAATTTAGCGATTGGATATTTGGTGGTGTGATTGTTGGTGCGCGCGCACCGATAATTATAAATTCGCGTTCTGATTCAGACACATCGAAACTGTTTTCGATTGCGTGTGCATGCACAATGTAAAAAAAATCGGGAATGACCCGATTTTTTTCTTGCAATTGTGCGGTTCATGCCCCACAATCCTTTGGCATTTTTTAATTAAACGCAAGGAGAAACCATGAGTAATAAATGGGTATATACCTTTGGTAATGGCGCCGCCGAAGGTCGGGCAGATATGAGAAATCTGCTGGGTGGCAAGGGTGCAAATTTAGCAGAAATGAACTTGGTTGGTTTGCCTGTTCCTGCGGGCTTTACGGTGACAACTGATGTTTGTACATATTATTATGCGAACAACCAGACATATCCGTCTGATTTAATGGACCAGGTGCGTGCCGGTATTGCACACGTTGAATCCATTATGGGTAAAAAGTTTGCAGACCTGGAAAATCCATTGTTGGTATCTGTTCGTTCTGGTGCACGCGTATCTATGCCGGGCATGATGGACACTGTTTTGAATTTAGGTTTGAACGATGAAACAGTAAAAGCATTGGCAAAAATTTCCGGCAACGAACGTTTTGCATATGATTCGTATCGTCGCTTTATCATGATGTTCAGCGAAGTTGTTATGGGCGCAGACATTGACCTGTTTGAACACACTCTGGAACGCATGAAGGAAGACAAGGGTTATAAACAGGACACAGAATTGACCGCCGATGATTTGAAAGACTTGGTTGAAAAATTCAAAGAAATCGGTGTTAAAATCGGCAAAGTATTCCCCCAAGATCCATGGAAACAGTTGGAAATGGGTATCGGCGCCGTATTCGGTTCTTGGATGAGCAAAAAGGCCATCACATATCGTAAATTGAATAATATTCCGGCCGATTGGGGTACCGCTGTTAATGTCCAGGCAATGGTGTTTGGTAATTCCGGCGATGATTCTGCCACCGGCGTATGTTTCAGCCGCGACCCAGCAACCGGTGAAAACAAATACTATGGTGAATACCTGATTAACGCCCAGGGCGAAGACGTTGTTGCGGGTATTCGCACCCCACAACCAATGAGCAAGGATGATTCCGGTCGTCTGTCACTGGAAGAAGCGATGCCAGCAGTCTATAAAGAATTGTGTGATGTTCGTGAAAAACTGGAACGTCATTACAAAGACATGCAGGATATGGAATTCACAATCGAACATGGCAAACTTTGGATGTTGCAGTGCCGTAACGGTAAACGTACGGCGGCGGCGGCGGTTCGCATGGCGGTTGAAATGGTATCCGAAGGCCTGTTGACCAAAGAAGAAGCAATCCTGCGTGTTGGTGCGGACCAATTGGATCACCTGTTGCACCCAATGTTAGACCCCAAGGCTGAAAAGAAAGTTATCGCAACCGGTCTGCCGGCGTCACCTGGCGCGGCGGTGGGTATGGCTGTATTTAACGCCGAAGATGCCGAAAAATGGGCGGCTGCGGGTAAACAGGTTATGTTAATCCGTATCGAAACATCCCCAGAAGATATCGCCGGTATGAACGCGGCCCAGGGTGTTATCACAGCGCGCGGTGGTATGACATCACACGCAGCGGTTGTGGCACGCGGTATGGGTACACCATGCGTATCTGGTTCACCAGACATCAAAATCGACTATGAATCCAAAACCCTGAAAACAACATCTGGTGTTGTTATCAACGAAGGCGACTGGATTTCAATCGACGGTGCCAAGGGCCAGATTATCGAAGGTAAAATCCCAACCGTATCTGTTGAATTGACGGGTAATTTCGGCACATTGATGAAATGGGTTGATGAAATCAAAACATTAACGGTCAAGGCCAACGCTGAAACACCAAGAGATGCCAAACAGGCACGCGACTTTGGTGCCGAAGGTATCGGTTTGGCACGTACAGAACACATGTTCTTTGACCCATCCCGTATCCAGGATATGCGTGAAATGATTCTGGCCGAAGACGAAGCCGGCCGCCGTGCAGCATTGGCAAAACTGTTGCCATATCAAAAGGCCGACTTTATAGAACTGTTCAAGATTATGGACGGTCTGCCGGTGACAATCCGCTTGATTGACCCACCGCTACACGAATTCTTGCCACACACCGACGGCAAGTCTGTTGAATACATTAAACAGCGCGCCGAACAACTGCATGAACAGAACCCAATGTTGGGCCACCGTGGTTGCCGCTTGGCGATTACGTACCCAGAAATCTGCGAAATGCAGACACGCGCGATTCTGTCCGCGGCATTGGAAGTTAAAAAGGCTGGTATCCGCGTATTCCCAGAAATCGAAGTTCCATTGGTTGGCTCGAAAAAAGAAGTGGATATCGTCAAAGCGGTTATCGATGCGACGGCCCAGTCGCTGTTTGCTGAAACGGGCGAATCCGTTGAATACACCGTTGGTTCTATGATTGAATTGCCACGCGCAGCAGTATTGGCAAACGAAATTGCGGAATCTTGTGAATTCTTTGAATTCGGCACAAACGACCTGACCCAGACAACATTGGGTATGTCGCGTGACGACACGGCGAAAATCTTGGATGAATATCGTGCCCGTGGCGTATACGTTGCAGACCCATTCGCATCTGTTGACCAGTTGGGTGTTGGCCTGTTGATTAAAGACGCGGTTAAGAAAGCGCGCGCGACCCGTGGCGAACACATCCACCTGGGTGTATGTGGTGAACACGGTGGTGATCCAGAATCCATCATGTTCTTCCACCAGTGCGGATTTAACTCGGTCTCGTGCAGTCCGTTCCGCGTGCCAATCGCACGTTTGGCTGCTGCCCAGGCTGCGGTTAAATACCCACGTCAGAACTAAAAAAATCCCCCATTCGGGGGATTTTTTTATACATAAATACCGCGATAAATAAAAGTTTATTTAAGTGTAAGTGAAGAGTCGCCAGTGGTTAGTGGTGGCACTATAATGTGCGGCAAATGCCGCACACATTCACTAAACACTTGCCACTAGCACTAACCACTAAACTTTTATTTAACAAAGGAATTCTGCCATGTCGACGTGCTAGAAATGGGGATTTGTTAACATTTCGTTGATAAATAAAAACGCCCCGGATGGGGCGTTGTTTTTATGCTTGGTCGAATTAACGAACGGATGCCTGTTGGAACAGTTCTTCGGCCTTGACCTTTTTTTCCTTGGTCTTGACATGTGTCAACATTGCGTCCAGGGCTTTGCGTTCGAACAGCATGCCACGCAACATAG
Source organism: Alphaproteobacteria bacterium (assembly GCA_016301865.1). Classification (GTDB taxonomy): domain Bacteria; phylum Pseudomonadota; class Alphaproteobacteria; order Rs-D84; family Rs-D84; genus Enterousia. The sequence goes on along the minus strand of JAEDOP010000008.1, from coordinate 11,020 downwards.
CCAAGGCGTTTTGATTCTTGTTATAGAATTCAAATACCTGTTTTGGATCTGGATAGCGGGCGGCTTCGGACCAGATTGCCTGTTGCAGATCTTCGCGGGAAACCTCTACTTTGTTTTGAGTGCCCCATTCCGCCAAGATTAAGCCCAGTTTAACACGACGTTCAGCGTCTTTGCGTTCCTGTTTTTCGTCCCATTTATGGTCGCATTTTTCATCGTGGCAATTGGCGTGTGAACGTTCGAATTCATTTTTCGCCATTTCTAATTCTTGGGATACCAATGTTTCAGGCAAATCCAATTTAACCTTGTCCGCCAGGATATCCAACAATTCGTTACGCATTTCACGCTGGGCGGCATCATTGTATTGTTCGGTCAGGATGTTACGAATGTGCGCTTTTAATGCGTCAACGGATTCCTGGCCAACCTGTTTTGCCAATTCGTCGTTCAATTCCGGCAGGATATGTTTGCGGATTTCATGGATTTCAACCGCAAAACGCGCATCAGCACCCGCCAGGTTTTCTGCATGATAATCGGTTGGGAATTTAACATTGACGTCGAATTTATCGCCAATCTTGTGACCGATAATCTGGTCTTCGAAGCCAGGGATAAATGCGCCAGAACCCAAAATCAGGTGATGTTTTTTTGCTGCACCACCTTCGAATGCGGTGTCACCAACAAAACCTGTGAAGTCGATAACAGCGACGTCGCCGTTGGCGGCCTTGTACTTGGCATCCTGTTTTTCGGCAACGCTGCGTGACTTGCGGATGTTTTCCAGGGCGGTTTCAACCTCTTTTTCATCCAGGTCGGCTGTCTTTTTCGTTACGGTGAATTTTTCCAAATCAATCGTCGGCAACGTTGGTAAAATGTCGAATTCCAGGGAATATTCGGCATCTTTGCCAATTTCCCAACCCGCCAAATCTGCATGTGGTGCGCCCGCCAGACGGATTTTCTTGTCTGCAACGTATTTGTTCAAATCATTGTTCATGATTTTATCAATCGCTTCGCCGTATGCCGATGCATTGTATTTTTGACGCAGGATTGATAATGGAATCTTACCTGTGCGGAAACCCGGCATTTTAGCCTTTTTCCCGTATTCCAACAGGATTTCGTCCGCCGCCGCCTGTAATTCGGCCGCAGGGATTGACCCAGTTACAGAATAATGTAAATCTTTGATTTTTTCTTTTGTAAACATATGCTTTCCCCTATTAAAAGTAAATTGCCGTGTGATTATACACGCTTTTTCAATGAAAGCAATAATAAAAAAAACCGCCGGGGCGGTTTTGGTTTTATTTATTCCTGGCCATTTAGGGTTTTTAACATTTTCATGATGATTTCACGCTGGGAATCAGTGGGCAGTTTCCAATATAAATTTATTAACTGCAAAGATTCATTCTTGGCCAATGGGTCAAATGCAGTCTGGTCAGATACACATGATTTTGGCGGGCGACCATTGCGTGGTTCGCGTTCAATAAAGCCCGGCAGACCCGAAAAAAAGAATGACACAGGGGTTTCCAATGCCGCACTTAGTTCAAACAGGCGCGATGCCGCGATGCGATTGCCCGCGCTTTCATATTTCTGAATCTGCTGAAATGTTACACCACATATTTTGGCCAAATCTTTCTGGGACAGGCCCATCATCACGCGGCGCAGTTGCATACGCTGGCCAATATGTTCATCAATTGCGTTTGGGACAAATGCTTTTCCACTCATGATTTATTAACCTCCCCGTAAGATAAAGTTTCTGATAATTTATACAATTTTTCTTTTGCTTTTGCAATTAAAAAACATTTATGATAACCTGAATTGGTAAAGGTATAGGGGGGTATGATGAAAAAACCACTTGTTTTATGTATTATGGATGGCGTTGGTATTAATAACGCCACAGAATATAACGCTGTTGCACAGGCAAAAATGCCGTTTTGGAATTCTTTGTTGGAAAAGTATCCGCATGCACAGTTGGATGCCAGTGGGCCGGCGGTGGGTCTGCCACAGGGGACGATGGGAAATTCTGAGGTTGGACACATTACAATCGGTGCAGGTCGCGTAGTAAACCAATTCTTGCGACGGTTTCAACTGGAAGATTGGGACCAAAATACATATTTGGCGGATTTTATCACATCGGTTCGTCGTGATGGGGGAATTGTGCATGTGGCGGGACTGATGTCTGATGGGCGTGTCCATTCCGACATAAATGATATTTTAACAATTGTGGAACGAATCTTGGCGGCAGGATTGCGTGTGTGCATTCACTTTATCGCAGACGGTCGTGATACGCCACCACAATCTGCAAAAAAATATATCGATTTGATTAAGAAAAAACTGGCGACCGCGTTGGCGGATAATCGTGCGTTCTTTGGAACAATATCTGGGCGGTATTACGCGATGGATCGCAATCAGAATATGGACAGGACATACCTGGCGATTGATGCGATTGCAAATGCACACGCAAAATATCGGGCCACAACAATCGATGAAGCGTTGGCGGATGCATATGCGCGGGGCGAAACAGATGAATTTATCCAACCAACCGTTATTGATGGCGATGTGGCAATTCGACCAGTGGATGGATTTCTGTTCGGAAATTACCGCAGCGACCGTGCGCGTCAGATTATGCGCGAAATTCTGAAAACGGGCGTGCATGTGGTGTGCTTTTCCCAATATGGCGAAGGACTGAATGAATTGTGCCCTGCCCTGATGCCGGATGTTGCAGTGGAAAATACGCTGGGCGATGTGTTGGCGGAAAATGGATTAAGTCAGTTGCGTATTGCCGAGACTGAAAAATACAACCATGTGACATATTTTATGGACGCGGAAAGAAATATTGACTTTCCAATGGAGAAAAAAGTTCTGATTCCGTCGCCAGATGTTGCAACGTTTGATATGAAGCCGGAAATGGCTGCAATAGAGATTACAGATGCACTGTTGCCAGAATTGGATAAATATGATGTTGTGATTCTAAATTGGGCAAATGGTGACATGGTTGGGCATACCGGGAATATGGATGCCACAGTGCAGGCAATGGAGACGCTGGATGCGCAGTTGGCGCGACTGGTGCCGGCGGTGCTGAAAATTGGCGGAACATTGTTAATAACCGCAGACCACGGTAATGCAGAACAAATGTGGGATGTGGCAAATTCACTGCCATGGACAGCGCATACAACGAATCCGGTGAATTTGGTGTTGGTTGCCGAAAATGCCCCAGCTGTGCGGGATGGCGGGTTGGCTGACATTGCGCCAACAATGCTGAAAATTTTGGGTATTCCACAACCGCCCCAGATGACTGGACGGTCATTGATATAAAAATTCCCCCGGTTGGGGGAATTTTTTTATACCCTTGGGCACACAGTATAGAGTGCGGGCATATATTTTTATAGTGGGGTTTTATTTTTCCCTTGCGCGTGTGGGGGTAAATTTTCTAGCATGAAATATAAAAGAGAGGAAGAAATGGGAAGAACGCGCTGTTTCCTGGGATTTTTCGCAACTTTATTTTTGGCATTATTTACCATCAATGCATTCGCTGCGGGGTATTCGTGTCCGACGTATAAGAAATATACGTCGTGTAATGCCGGATATTATCTGGATAGCAAGGATGTTGGAAACAGGTGTGTGCCGTGCGCCGATGCGTGGTCGGGTTCAACATCAGATGGCGGCGAAACCGTTGGGGCAGAGAAAGCGTGCTATAAAACAATTAAACTGGATAAGAATGGTGGTTCGGGGACTTTGAATGGAATAAGCGGTTCAACAAACGCGACCCAAAAGTGTTATTATGGGGTGAACTGTGCCCTGCCGTCGGCGTTGGGATTGACACAGGACGCATACACATTTACAGGCGGTTGGGGAACAAGCGCATCATGTACTGCGACAACACAAAGTTTTGCATATACCGCCTTGTCTGGGACGTATTATGCTTGTAAAACCCAGAATACAGTTACGGCAACTGCAACCAACAAGAGCAAAGTATATGATGGAACGGCATTGACATGTGATGGCGTGTCGGTAAGTGTGCCAAGTAGTGGTGCAACTATTATGTATGGGACAACCAATGGTACATATAATCTGAAATCTGCGCCAACCATCACAAATGTTGCGGACAGCAAAACGATTTATTATCAGGTAATCGCGGATAATTATGTTCCGGCAACAGGCAGGTTTGAATGTTCAATTACACCTGCGGCGGGCAGCACAGTAATTGAGGACAACGGTACAACTGTAACACAGGGCAGCACTGCATTCCCGGGGGAAAAGACGCTGACTGTGACCTGTGCAGGGGGTGCAACAATTTCATCGCTAACAAGCGGGACTGCAACCGTTGCCAGTGCATCAAACAGTGGCAACACTGTAAAGTTGACATCTTTAAAAACAGGCAGTTCTGTTATAACGATTAAATGTCCTGAGACAGACAATTATCAAGCGTCGAGCGCAACGTATACATGGACGGTTAATCCAGGTACAATTACAGCAACTGTGTCGAATCCAAACAAGACATATGATGGCAGCGCGTTAAGTTGCAGTGGTATCAGTAATGTCAACCCAACGAATGCCACGGTTACATATGCAGAAAAAAGCGGTACGGAGTGTGGTACATATAGTTCAACAATCCCAAGTCGTACAAATACAGGCACGACAAATGTGTGCTATAAGATTGCATTGGCGAATTATAGCGACAAGACGGGCGAATTTACATGCACGGTCAGTTCTACGACGGGCAGTGTAGTCATAAAAGATGGCAGTACCGTTGTGACCAATGGTTCGGGCAGCACGACATACCCAAACAATAAAACATTGGTGGCCACATGCCCTGGCAATGAAGCGACGCCAAGTGTCAGCAGTGGTACAACATCTGTGGCAACGGCAAGCATTAGCAATGGCACAATCACATTAAAACCAGTTGCCGCTGGCACATCTGTGATAACCGTCAATTGTGATGCCTCGACGAATTATGCCGCATCCAGTGCGACATATACCCTGAGTGTAAATCGTGGCACATGCAGTATAAGCGTCAATCCAACCAGCGGTACAATTACATATCCCACAACAACCAGCACGTTTACTGTTGACAAGGGTTCTTGTAATGGCGATTTAAGTATAAAATCCAGCAGCGATAGTGTTGCAACAGCAACAGTAAGTGGCACAACCGGAACGGTAACTTATAGGTCTGCGGGTGAAGCGACGATAACTGTGACTGCGGCACAATCGGGGCAATATGCAGCCGCAACCGCAACGTACAAGGTACAAACAATACCAGGAACAATTACGGCAACCAGTTCGGATGATTTCAAGATATATGATGGCAGCGCCCTGACCTGTGATGGTAATATCACAGTAACAGCACCAACGTCTGGGTATACAATTACATATGGTACCAAGGACGGCGTCTATGATTTAGATTCTGCGCCAACCATCACAAATGTTGCGGACAGCAAAACGATTTATTATAAAATTACTGCGAACAACTATGCGGCAAAAACAGGGTCGTTTGAATGTACAGTTGCCGCGGCGGATAATACATTGACGCTGAGTCCATCAGGTGGCACGATGGCGTATAATGCCAACTCAACATTCACCGTTACCCAAAACGTCAGCGGTGGCACATTAAGTGTAATATCCAGCAACGAAAGTGTTGCAACGGCCAGTCTGAGTGGCATAACAGTCACATTGACCAGTGGGGCAAACTATGGTTCGTCCACGATTACAGTCAGCAGTGCGGCAACCGCAAATTATAAAGCGGCAAGTGCGACATATATACTGGTTGCCAACAAAGGTATAATTACACTGAACAACCAAAGTGCAGACAGCGCAGGCACAGCAAAAATCTATCAGATATATAATGATAATGTGTATTTGACCACATGGGGTCAGGATGCAATGACGACGTCTGCGAACGCAATTACTAAGCCAACTAAAACAGGGCATACGTTTGCGGGGTACTATGACAGTACTAATTATGGCACACAGTATATTGGTGCAAACGGCAACATAACAGAAACTGGTTTGTCCGCGGGCAAGGCTTTGCAGTCCGATGGTACATGGTATGCAAAATGGAATGCAAATCAATATACTGTCACGTATGCGTGTGGTGATGACGCAACGGGTACGCCACCGGCGAATGGCACACCCACGTATAACCAGAACTTTACACCGGCAGCGAATACCGGTTGTGTGCGCGATGGATATACGTTTAATGGATGGAATGACGGAACGACAAACCGCGCAGCGGGCACGGCGTTCACGTGGACATACACATCCAACAAGACATTTACCGCCCAGTGGAAACTGAATGGTGCAACTGGTATTATATATAATGTAAACGGCGGAACGATTAACGATTATGGCAATGCGGTTGCATGTAACGCAGAAAGTGCGGCGTTCGCCCTGCCGACAAATGTGACACGACCGGGTTATACGTTCCAGGGATGGTATAACAATTCCGATTTAACGGGCACAGCGGTTAAAACGGTTTCTGCGGGTGCTTGCACAGGGCAATTAGAATACTGGGCCGATTGGGATGCATGTAATGAAACAACGGCCGGGGCATGTAATTGCGCCAGTACACAATATCCATTAAATGGAACATGTACAAGTTGTTCTGTGTCGTGTTCGAATGTTTCGGGATATACAAATGGCAACTATAATGTATGTAATGCCCAGACGGACAGTGTGTGTTATCGCGAATGTGTTGTGTCTGATATCACAGGTGCAACGGCCGTGTCGGGCACTGTGACCAAGGGGGGCGATAGCACCTGTGTGGCGACAACGTGTGGTGACGAATATTATAAGTCTGGTAATGGGTGCGCCAAATGTCCAGAAAACGCCCAAGAATGTGGCGGTGGCGACGCGTCGTGGGAATGCGATACGGGGTATGAAAAAACCACCAATGGCGCAGGGTGCAAGCCCAAGACATATATAGTGACACTGGACGACCAGGGTGCAACGACAACCGGTACAACATCTGTGACGGCAACGTATAATCAGCCAATGCCGGCAATTACAGTGCCCGTGAAAACGGACTATGTGTTTGGTGGATATTGCACAGAAAAAGCAGGTGCAGGCGATTGCTATTATAACAACAGTGGGACAAGTGCGCTGAACTGGAATATAGATGTAAACAAAACACTGTATGCATATTGGATTGTTGACTTCTTTGACTGCGAAGCCGGCAAAGCTGCCGATGGCACGACATGTAGCGAGGGATCGTTCTGTCCAGGTGGTAAGGTAAGCGCAAGTCAAAAGAATTTGTGTGAACAGGCATGCCCGCCTGCGACCGGCAAAACTGTGACGTCGCCAGCGGGTGCAACGGCATCAACCCAATGTACAGCCAGTGGCGCGGTTAATATTACCGCCGAAGATACGATAAAATATCCAGACGCCACAGGAACAGGCACGGAAACCTGTGCATGGAACGGCGAAACCTATGCTGCTTCGTGTAATACTGTGCCAGAGACGTGTATTGGTGGATTCTGGCGACAAACAGATAACAGTCCGTTCTGTAACCCTGTTGGGTATGGATACTATCGTGGTGGCAGTATCGGAATTCGTACACGGAATGCATGTACAGATTTGCCTGGCGCGAACAGCACGGTAACGACATCAACGGAAACATCTTCGGCGGCAACGGCATGCTATAACGTATGTCCCGAGGTTAAAACAGCCGATGGAAACGGTGTTCGAACACCAGAAAATGCCACAGAAAACTTTAACGGGACGACAATTCCGGCCTGTTCGTACACAACGCAGTGTACAGATGGCTATGAACCAAGTGGCGATGTATGTGTGGCAAAAACTATAAAAGTCACATTGAATCACAATGGTGGGACATCGGGCGTAGGTGCGATTTACCTGAAATATGGTGTTGCATGGTTGGATGCAAATGGCAATACGATTACAACGATTGAAATCCCGAAAAAAACAGGTGAAACATTTGGTGGATATCTGTCGGGGAATACTCAGGTTGTGAATAATGCAGGCGCGATTGTTGCATCAACAATGCTGTTTAGCACGCCAACAACAATTACGGCATCATGGTCAGATAACCCAACAAAAGTCTGCAAGGCTGGAACATACTATCCAGGTACTGGCGCAGAATGCGCAACATGTCCGGCCGGCAGTTATTGCGAGGGGGTATCCGCAGTCCAAGAGACAGGCGAAGCAGGACGTAAAAAATGCGTCGACCTGAATGTAAATTATACTGCGGCGACCGATGCAAATGGGGATACGCTGACGGTGTCAATTGGTTCGGCCACGGGTTCGGACAGTGCCGATGATTGCTATGCCACAAATATTGTTTATACTCCAAATCTGTATACAGCAGGTGGCCAGACATGTATGTATGAAGCGACCACAAAATCCTATTCCGCAGATTGTACAGATAGTGTTGTGTACACCTGTGCGGGTGGCTACGCATTGGCAAGCGATGATGCGGTTGCATGTACGCCGGTTGGATATGGTTATTACAGCCCGGACAAGGCGTTAAGCGCAACACAGTGTCCGTTAAATACAGAAACAAACACGCGTGGAACAACACAAAACACAACAACCGCATCGGCCGAGGGGTGCGTTATGGATAACCTGTGGTTCGAAAATGACACCAGTGGACAACGTCGTCAGTGTTTCTGGTCAGACACGTCCCAGGCATACGACAGACAGTGTCAACAATCGACGGTTGTGTCGTGTATAGCAGGTTATTGGTATGATGCGTCACTGTTTGCAAGTGATTCAACCACCGAGAAGTATTGTGTGCCGGTTGGCGCGGGCGCGTGGAGTCCAGCACAATCCGCATGTAATGGCGAAGACGCCCAACCAACATCCGCAGGGTGTTCAACAGTGAAACACACCTGTCCGGGTGCAAATCCGCAGACCAAGATAGATGACGCAACAGGCGAACAGAAGACCACTGCATCGTCGATATCGGATTGCGTTCTGGCGTGCGAAGACCCAGGATTATACTGTGATAATAACGAAGCCGTAGAGTGCGAAGCCGGCTCATACTGTACAGGCGGGGTTAAGTATTCATGTGCGGATGCGACAGATGGCGAATATACATTATCTGCCGCAGGCAGTGATGAAATTGGCGATTGTTATAAGGAACAAGCAGGATGCGCGTGTCGTGACATTTGTACAGATTCGTCTGTAGTTAAAAAGTTATATCCGAATGCTAATTCTTGCCAATTAGGAGCATTAACTACATTTGCTGGTGTTGTTTACTACAACGCACCAGAATCGTGCGTGGTTTTGGAAACTGGTGAGGCAGAGTTGTGTCCTTTGGCACAAGCTAGGTGTAAGAATACATACTATTTTGATGGTGATTTGAACGGCGATTGGTCTTGCAAAGCCTGTTCTGCCTTAGATGGTGGGTATTCTAAATCTAATAGCACGCTGGGGGCCGTGCCGGCAACATCACAAAATGGCGCTAAGGCATGTTATAAGGTTGTACCGTTAAATTGTACGGCGCCAATCTGTCCGACTGCTGATACAGGTGCTTTGTGTGAATATGATTCTTCGGATACACTTGGTGCAGCAGGATGGTTACATTACGGGACGGAATCCGCAATACCTGCTGTTGGCAAGTCTAACTTCGTATGTCCGGCGACGGGGGATAATGGTTCGTACTTTGAATGCTTGACTGGATATGACAAGAATGAAAGTGCGGATATTGATCCGACCGATGGGTCTGCGTCTGATCCGTCTGAATTGTGTACGCCACACGTTTATACAATAACGCTGGATGCGAATTATGATGATGGGGTGGATAATATTATCTATCAAAAGTACAAGGATGGTTGGTATTCCGACCAGGCGGCGGATGCAACGGATAAAATTACCACAGCACCTGTACACACACGCGATAATTATACTTTGCAGGGGTACTATACCGCGCCTGCATTTGGTGGAAATATGGTGATTGACGCAACGGGTGAATTTATCGTTGCTGACGCAATCAATGCAAAGTACACCGCAGACCAAACATTCTATGCAATATGGTCGCAGAATGTGTATGAATGTCAGGCAGGCAAATATTATGAGGCCAATGCAGATGGTTCAGACAGCGTTCTGAAAGACTGTGTCGCGCCATATTATTGCCCGGGCGTTGGAAATGTCGCGGTTGGTTCGACCGGTTGTCGCAGCGAATGCCCAACACCACAGGTAACCCCAATTAAAACACCGGCTACAATTGCGGGTGGTCAATCCAGCGCAACCAGTTGCTACGCAAATTTTGCAACGAATCCGTTGACAGGTGCAGAGTTGGCAAATGGTGATGGTACATGGATTTGTCAGTACAGTGGCACATCAAATCAGGGCGAATATGCGAACTGTAACATCATAGTCAATGCATGTAACGCAGGATATTATAATCAGTCTGGGACGGTGACATGTACAACGCCAGACAGCGGTTATTATAGCCCAGCGGGTGATTTGATTCAAACAAAGTGTCCGCCAAAGCAAAATACAAACTATACGATTGGCACGGATGTGTTGCGCGATTCCAAGGATGACTGTTATGTTGTCTGCAAATCTGACATACCGACAGTGGAACACAGTACCAGTGTGGATGTGACCGCAGGCGAAGCGTTCAGCAAGATGTTCTGGTCTGAAACAGATAATGCGTATCCGGCATGTAATTATACGGTTGAGTGCGAAACAGGTTACGAGGCTGTATCGGGTGTCGACCCAAAGTGTAAGGCCAAGAGTTATGATATTACGCTGAATCTGAATGGCGGTTCGGGCGATATAGCAGATACAGTACGTTGTACATTTGATGGTGGGAATTGTGCCCTGCCCGCGACAAGTGTGTTGAAACGCGACGGATACAACACTGCCAACAAGTGGTGCGCAAATGCAAATGGCACAGGTGCATGCTATACAGCGGGTACGATTGTCAATGGTAATATTTCCGCAAATGGAACAAACACCGTACTGTATGCGATTTGGGAACCGGCGGTGTTCAAAATCACCCTGAGTGCACCAGACGCAGAAACAAACGCAGAGCAAGGGCCAGTATACCTGAAATATGCGACAGGTTGGTTCA
>JAEDOP010000095.1 GCA_016301865.1 Alphaproteobacteria bacterium | reverse complement strand
GCGTGGCGATACGGTTTCGCGAACGATTGGTTTGCGGCGCCAGATTTCACATTCTGTTTCTGTTTCAAATGGACAACCATCATCAATCACAGTTGCGCCAAATGTTTCGGTGACGATTTCGGTCATATCCTGGGCAACGTATTCGGGTTTGGGTTGCGACATATTTGTAAACCACAAATCCGCCGACGGCTTGCGTGGCGCCAGTAATTCTTCGACACGGGCGCGAGTTGTGGCGGCATCTGCCATATTCTGGTGATACAGTTCAATAGCATCAGCTTCGTTCAATGCAACCGCATCAGATTCGCGCAGGTAAATTTCCGGCGATGGTTCCAAGAACCAATCTGAAAAATCTTTATATTTATAGTTATTAATCGATTCGTCCCAAATTGGCACACCTTCGCGCCAATCAACCGTTTTCACACCGTCGTTGCCGGCGTATTCGCCGTGCACACCATCCCACAGGGCGGGACGCGAATCTTCGGGTACAGGTTTAATCGATAACATTTTTACATCGATATTGCGTACCGGCATTGGCAGGTTCTGGGCCACAGGCATCATCGCCGCGTTCGGGTCGGATTCCATCCAGGTTGGCATTTGGACAATTGGCGTGGGACGCGCAACAACAATTGCAGTGGGCGTTTCATCCGCCGGCATTGCCCATTCGAATTCTTCGAACATTAATGGTTCGATATCGCAGCCCGCGCCTGTACATTCAGACGCCGTCGCATTAAACGCCCCGCAGACACACAGCGCGGACGATAAAATAAATATTCTGTTTTTCATACCTGGTATTATATCATAAAAACACATCGGATTAAAGTGTGTTTTTTTCTGGGCAAATGATACAGAAAACTTTATACTGGGAATAAGTTCACAAATAAACCACGGGGGAAATAATGAAAAAGATATCAGCAATTACTTTGTTGTCTGTATTAACAATGCCGGCATTTGCCGAAGATAACGTCCCATCGCCAATCATTGATTCGGTCGCCCAGGACATCGCAGAAAAAACATCGGGGCCAATTTCCCACGAAGAAGTTGTGGCCGAAAACACAGTTGAAACAACGAAATCAGAAACCGCATTTCCACACGGCGTTCAGATTGGTGTGGGACTGTCTGCGACATCGGGGCTGAACGGATTTGTTGGATATGTGAATAAAGATTTTGATTCGTTTTGGGCAAAACGTTTTGGTGTGCGATTTGATTTCGCATCGACCAAGCCGGTTAAGTCACTGATTAACAATGGCATCGATTCAATTATGGGTGATGACGGAATTGATATTGGTGACAACCTGACAATCGCAGACGGCCAGATAGAGGCCCAGCACTATGCCGCATTGGTTGATTTCTATCCGTTTGGCGACACGTGGATGTTGGGCGGATGGCGCATAACCGGTGGTTACGCGTTTGGCGATATGAATATGATGGCAAATGTTGCCGGCGCAATCGACGGGCCAACGGGATACTATGAATTTGAATTGGGTGGCACAAAGTATGCGTACACCGGAAATACAGTTCATGGGACAGCGGAAATGGAATGGGAATATCGCGGGCCATATGTTGGCACAGGTTTTGATATTGGATTGTTTGCAGGATTTAAAATCTATGTTGATGCAGGTGTTGTGTTCACAAATCGCGCGGCGGAATTATCGCTGAGTGTGCCAACAGATAACCTGAAACAATGGAACGGTTCGAATTGGGTGGCGGTTAATTTGCCAGAACTGGACCAAGTGATTGATGACACATTGGCGGATGCACAATCTGAATTGGATGACTTTAAATTCTATCCAATGGTCAAGATGGGATTTATGTACCGTTTTTAATTAAAAATCCCGCCAAATGGCGGGATTTTTTAGTGGTTAGTGTAAGTGCAAGTGTTTAGTGAATGTGTGCGGCGTTTGCCGCACATTGTAGTGCCACCACTAACCACTGGCACTAACCACTAAACTTTTATTTATTGCGGTATTTATGTATAAAAAAATCCCGGCGGATGGGGGATTTTTTGAGACATGAGACAGGAGATATGAGATAGGAGACATGAGATATGAGACAGGAGATAGGAATACTTCGCTAAATAAAAGTTTAGTTGAGTATTTATTTTGAAGAAATTAAGAACCTTTGTCATCCCCGCGAAGGCGGGGATAGGGGCTAAGAAATTTTAAAAATACTTAATTGGCGCACGCTGTGCGCGGTTTAGAGTCCCTATTCCTGCCTGCGCAGGAATGACAATTTTTGTGAACAAAAATTGTAAAAAATACTTCGATAAACTTTTATTTATCGCAGTATTCATGTCTCATATCTCAAAAAAAATCCCCCGGGTGGGGGATTTTTTTAAGTGTGTGACATTATTCCATGCTGGTGGAAATCACGTCGCCGTACATACCGACCTCGTCCCCGCCGATATAGCAACGGATTTTTGAACCCACGCTGTCCATGAATTCCTTGACAGCCGCTTGTTCTGCGGAATTAACCTGGGCATCTAAAATCGATCTGGTGACGCCCCATGTTAATGCCCCACCCGCAACCGCAGTGACAGCAGAGCCCACAATGACCGCAGTGCTTTTTTTCTTGGCTTTGCTGTCACTGTCATCGTCATTATTGGCCAATGCAACACAGGCAGCCTGCAAATCACCCATAGCAGCGGTCAGTTCGCCCGTTTTAGTAGCCAGTTTGTTTTGGGCCGCTGCAGCCTGTGACGCAGCACTGCTTGTGACAGGTGCTGGAACCGACACCTCGCAAACCGCGCCAGGGACGTATACGGAATTATACTCGGCCATAACAGCATTATAATTTACATTAGATGCACCGCAACATATGCTGTCATAATCTTTGTTACCAACCTTCATGACATCGGTCGCTCCATCAACACATCCCGTCTGCCATGTTGTGAAATTACGTAGTTCCACAGGGCAATCGATTGCGATTT
>JAEDOP010000094.1 GCA_016301865.1 Alphaproteobacteria bacterium | reverse complement strand
GGCACATCCTTGAACACATTCAACGCACGCTTTGGACGTGTCCCGCCACCAACATACCACTTTGGGAACAATTGCATTAAATCAACGTGTGGTGAACGGATATTTGCATTAATAACACTGCCTGCAACCGACCAATCCCAATCACCCGAAACGGTAAATTCCGTATCATCGACAGCAATCACAGATTTTCGCAGACTAATTTTTTTCCAATCAAATCCACCAGAAACATTCAATCGCAATGCCGGAACCCACGACGCATCCCATCCAAATATTTCTGCAATCATCATTGGTTTTGGCACGTCACCCTTGATTATAAAATCGATTGGGGCTTTACTTGTCCCTTCAAGTGCGACATTTGCAATCAATGCATCCCCACCTGTTGCCACTGCAATCTGCATCGGGTATATTTTTCGTTCTGCGTTATATTCGCTAAACCTTACAATAAATGGCAAAACATCTTTATCCGCCTTGACCCAGCCGGAATATTCACGACCATCCTTATTCGGCATCAGCCGCACATTAAATCCCGCCAATGAATATTTTTTTCCCAACACGTTTGCGACCAGTTTTTTTACCTCAACCCCACCCAGACCTGCATCACGAAAAGGATATTTTTCCTGTTGTTCGCCCATATCGCTTTTTTTATCAGCAACACGATTTGCCAACGATGCCACAGAATATTCTCCGGCCGAATTTCGCTCTATATTAATACTAGCATCATAAATCTTGACATTTTGAATCGTCGGTCGATTTCGAAACAACGACACCAGATTCAACCGCACATCTATTTTTTCTGCACTGAACGCATATTTATTTTTTGCCCAACTTTCATTCACAACCCGCACCTGATTCAATTCCACATGCGGCCGCACAGAAAACTTCCACGACACTGCCCCATCAATTTCAATGGGCATTCCCGTCGCATCACGCAAAATAGTCAACAGATTCCCACGCAAAGACTCTAAATTAATCTGACTTAACGCCACAACAATTGCCACCACCAACCCCACGACGCACAGTCCCAGGATTCTAACAATCGGAAAAAAAATACTCTTTTTTACCTTCATGGTAATTTAAATTCCAGAAACTTCATCACCACCGCCATAAAATCTGGCACAGTCGCACGCAGTGTTAACATCCGACCCGTCCGTGGATGTTGAAATGTTAACTTATACGCGAACAAAAACAAGTTGTTTGTTTTCAGCACACTGCCCAACACCCCATCAACCACATGTCGCCCACCATATAAACCATCACCAACAATCGGCGCATTCAACGAAAACGCACTATGCAGGCGCAGTTGATGCGTACGTCCCGTTTTGGGCGAAAAACGCACCCACGAAACGCACCCCAACGCATTTGACAGCACCGAATATTCCGTCACCGCCCGCTGCGGACGTGGCCCTGTACCATTATTCAGACGCACAGGACTGTCAAACACCTGCCCTTTTAACATAAAATTATCAATAACGCCATGTGCCGGCTTCACATCACCATTTAACAGTGCCAAATATTCCTTGTGTGCGGTTTTATTCTGAAATTGCGCCGCCAGATTTTGTGCCGCACGTTGATTTTTTGCCACGACTAAAATTCCACTGGTTTCCCGATCCAACCGATGCACCAGTGCGATTTTATCATACGGGAATAATGCCGCCGCCATTTTATCAACAGACTTGCGAATACCCGTCCCCCCCTGCACAGCCAATCCTGCTGGCTTGTTAAACACAACAACATCTTGGTCATCATGAATAATACACTTGCGCAACTCTTCTAAATCAGACAAAGAAAAATGTTCACCACTTTCTGTTTTCTTTGGGCCCGTATTTGCATATGTTGCCAACGTCGGTGGCACACGCACTGCGTCCCCTGTACGCAGGATTTCCTGGCCTTTGACACGTTTTGAATTAACGCGAATTTGTCCACCGCGGCACAGTTTATAAAACTCACGCTGGGGCATTGACGGAAACTGACGCAAAAACCACCGCAACAAACGCGTACCATCTTCTATCTTGGAAATCGTAATAAAATCTGCCATCACATACCCCCGCTTGGCATCAACACGCGAAAATTATTCGCCATAAACTATCTGCACAGAATTTGTACCATTTGCACCATTACAAGAACCTGTTGCGCCGCCCTGCTTGCCACCTGACAATTGATAACCAACCGAATCAGACCAAGCCTTCGTCACCAAAGATTCGCATTCACCCTGCCCCAGTCCATCAATACCAACTATAAACTGACGTGGGTTCGACGGGTCAACCGATAATGTATAATTTCCACCATACGGATTTTTGTTACTCATACCAATTGCACCAAAAATCGTAGTACCATTCATATTTGAAAAATCATCATATTCGCCGTGAATATTGCGCACCATTGTTACCATCTGCACGACCTGATCATTAACGGATGTCAATTTCTGTGTCCGCATTGCGGTTGAAATCATACCGATTGCCCCAACGGTAATCACCCCCATAATTGCCAACACCCCCAGCATTTCAATCATTGAACGTCCTGATTCTTGATTCATTGAAAAACCTCTTATTTGCTATTTAACAATTAATATTCTATCATAAAGATTATGAATATTCAATTTTCTGATTTAATTGAAAATGCACCACACGCCCCCGGCGTGTACAAGATGTATGACACAGAAAACAACTTGCTGTATGTGGGCAAGGCTAAAAACCTGTCCAACCGCCTGCGTCAATATCTGGACATATCAAAACTGGAATTACACAAACAGGTTATGCGCACCCTGGTCGCGCGTGTTGATTGGGAAACCGTTGCGACCGAATCAGACGCACTGATTCGCGAACAAGAATTAATCAAAACGCAAAAGCCTAAATATAACATCATGCTGACCGACGGAAAAATGTACCCGATGTTGGCATTAACATCGGGCGACTTTCCACGCCTGTTAAAGTT
>JAEDOP010000093.1 GCA_016301865.1 Alphaproteobacteria bacterium | reverse complement strand
ATTGCGTTGGCGCGTTCCTGGAAAAAATAGAGCAGGGTGGCGATTATCGCAAAGCGGCCTGTGCGGAATATTGCCGATACCGCCAAAAATATCCACAGTGGATAGCCGATAAAACCCAGCCATATGGCCAGTATTTTATACGGTATCGGGGTGACCGCAGTCAGGACAATTATCCAGATGCCATATTGGCTGAACATCGGTTTGATTGTTGATTCTATTAATTCAGGATTGGAAAATGTTTCAATCAACCACACGCCAACAGAATCATACAGCCACATACCAATCATATAGGCAATCGTACCACCAATAATAGAGCCAAGTGACGCGGCGACTGTTATCGGGATGGCGCGACGTTTGTTCGCAATAATTGGTGGGGTCATAAAGACCTCGGGTGGGATGAATAAAAATATGGATTCGCAAATGGTTAGCAAAAATACAATCCACGAATATGCGCGTGATTCTGATTTGGCCAATATGTATTCTGAAAATTTCATCCCATGTCCCCGTTGTTTTGAAAAATTTACTTGATTGTGGTTTTATATTTTATATCTTAACAATGATAACATAAAAAAAGACAATATACATGCCAAAAAAACAATTTAATTCAAATCGTGGCGAACGCGTCGCAAGCAAGGTTCAGACACTGGTGGCGGAAATTCTGCGGGATATATATGGGGATGATCCGTTGATTTCGGGCGTGTCGCTGGTTGGGGCGGATGCGCATGGGGGATTGCAATTTGTGCGGCTGTATTTCTATACACGTAATTTGGATGTGGCGGCGGTGCAGGCGCGGCTGGATGCAATTACACGCACTGTGCGGTTCGAATTGGCGGCGCGCATGAATCAGAAATATGTGCCAGATATTAAGTTTGCATATGACGATACGTTGGAACGCGCGGCGCGTATTGATGAATTGTTGAGCAATTTAAAATAATCTGGTTTTGTTGAATTTTCGCCTTGCGAATGCGTGAATACTGGTATATCATTGCCGCATAGGGCAATTTAGTGGTTAGTGTAAGTTGTTAGTGGCTAGTGGTGGAATACATGAAATCGGTTAAGGATTTAACAGTATATAAATGCGGGTTTAATCTGGCCGTTGATGTATATAAGGCGACGGC
Organism: Alphaproteobacteria bacterium; assembly: GCA_016301865.1. Lineage (GTDB taxonomy): Bacteria > Pseudomonadota > Alphaproteobacteria > Rs-D84 > Rs-D84 > Enterousia. Next base: position 1,841 of record JAEDOP010000093.1, on the reverse strand, counting down.
TTGCTTTCCACTGAATGAGCAGTTTGGGTTGGTTTCACAAATGCGCAGGGCTGCTGTGTCAATTTGTTCCAATTTGGCAGAAGGGGCCGCGCGGGGAACAACCAAGGAATATGTGCGTTTTGTATATGTGGCAAAAGGGTCTGCCGCAGAGCTGGAAACGCAGATAGATTTAGCGTTTGCTTTGGGTTTTGTAGAAAAAAACAAGGCAGAAAAAATACTTAAAGATATAGCGGAAGTGTTGCGGATGTTATCTGGATTGATTCATTCACTGACCACTTGCACTAATCACTAACCACTGGTAATAACATGAAGCAATCTAATATCCGGAATTTTTCAATCGTTGCACATATTGATCATGGAAAATCGACGTTGTCTGATCGTCTGATTGAATTTACAGGGGGCTTGCAATCGCGCGAGATGAAGGCCCAAGTCTTGGATTCTATGGATATTGAACGTGAACGCGGAATTACAATTAAAGCACAGACTGTGCGATTGAATTACACGGCGAAAAATGGTGAAGTGTATCAGTTGAATCTGATGGATACGCCGGGGCATGTGGACTTTTCATACGAAGTGTCGCGGTCGCTGGCCGCGTGCGAAGGCGCGTTGGTGTTGGTTGACGCAACCCAGGGGGTTCAAGCACAGACGTTGGCAAATGCGTATTTGGCGTTGGATAATGATCTGGAAATGTTGCCGGTGCTGAACAAGATTGATTTGCCGTCCAGTGATGTTGCAGGTACACGTGAACAGATTGCAGATGTGATTGGACTGGACGCAGGGGATGCATTGGCGGTATCGGGTAAAACCGGCGATGGTGTGCCGGAATTGCTGGAAGAAATTGTAAATAAATTGCCCGCACCACATGGGGATGAAAATGCACCGACGCGCGCGCTGTTGGTCGATTCATGGTATGATTCTTATTTGGGGGTTGTGGTATTGGTGCGTGTGGTTGATGGGACGCTGACACGTGGGCAAAAGATTAGGTTTATGGCAACAGGTGCGGAATATGTTGTCGACAAGATTGGGTACTTTACGCCAAAAATGGTTAATGTGGATAAACTGCATACCGGGGAAATTGGTTTTATTATTACCGGTATGAAGACAATTCATGATTGCAAGGTTGGGGATACGATTATCGATTCAAAATATGATAATGCCCAGATGTTGCCTGGGTTCAAGCCGTCTGTGCCGGTGGTGTTTTCGTCGTTCTTTCCGGTCGAGGCAGACGATTATCCAACGTTTCGTGAAAGTGCGGAAAAGTTAGCACTGAATGATGCGTCGTTTATGTTCACGGTCGAAAAATCATCGGCATTGGGATTTGGGTTGCGATGTGGTTTCTTGGGCCTGTTGCATATGGAAATTATTAGTGAACGGTTGGCGCGCGAATTTAATCTGAATCTGATTAACACTGTGCCAAGTGTGCTGTATAAAATTCATATGCGTGACGGGTCGGTGATTGATTTGGAAAATCCAGCCGATATGCCAGAGCCAACACGAATCGCCGAAATCGAAGAACCTTGGGTGCGCGCGACGATTATGATGCCTGATAAATATATGGGTGGGATTATGTCGCTGTGTTCGGAACGGCGCGGGATTCAGGAAAATATTTCCTATGTTGGTAATCGTGCTGTGTTGGTTTATCAGTTGCCGTTGGCGGAAATTGTGTTTGATTTCTATGATCGGGTAAAATCAATTTCGTCAGGGTATGCGTCGTTTGACTATGTGGTTTATGGGTATCGGGCGTCTGATTTGGTGAAAGTCAATATTTTGGTCAATGAAGAAAATGTAGAGCCGTTATCGTTTATGTGTCATCGTTCTTTTGCAGAAAAACGCGGTCGCCA
>JAEDOP010000092.1 GCA_016301865.1 Alphaproteobacteria bacterium | reverse complement strand
CCACCGGAATCACACCCAATGGCAAACCATCTGCATGCTGGGAAGCCGGCACATAACCACGACCCATACCCAATGTGATTTCCATATCCAGATTCGCGCCCTTGTCCAAAGTGCAAATTTCTGCATCTTTGTTCATAACTTCGACCCCACCGGTTGTTTCAATCATACCCGCGGTTACAACGGCCGGCCCTTTGACTTTCAGATATGCTTTGTGCTGGCCTTCACTCAATGCCTTGAAATAAACCCCTTTCAGGTTCAAGATAATATCGGTTACATCTTCGCGTACGCCAGAAATACTTGAAAATTCATGCTGAACACCATCGATTTTGATATAGATTGGTGCACACCCCTGCAACGAAGACAACAACACACGACGCAATGCCGTACCCAGTGTCAAACCGAACCCTTTTTCCAATGGTTCTGCGACCAACGTTGCAATATTTGGATTATGTTCATCTGTTTTGATTGTAAGTTTTTTAGGCTTAATCAAAGTCATCCAGTTTTTTTCAATCATTTATATTTCCTTTTAGCTTAGTTTATCATTTTCGCCAAACGGCCATGCACAAAACGCGCATTTCGGCGCAAATTCTATATTACATTTTCACAAAAGTCAACATATTAATAAAAAAATCCCCCGCATATCCAAACGGATTCGGGGGGACAATAAAAATTCCATCACACCGATTAACGTGAATAGAATTCGACGACCAATTCTGGGAACATCTGAACCGGATATGGTACGTCTTCGAACGCAGGTACGCGTACAAATGTCGCTGTAAAGTTTGCACTGTCCACAGAAACATAATCCGCAAAGTTGCGTTCCGCAGATTCCAACGCCAATACAACCAATGGCATCTGTTTGGCTTTTTCACTGACTGTGATAACATCGCCTGGTTTAACCTGGTACGATGCGATTTTCACGCGCTTGCCATTAACATAGATATGACCGTGGCTGATTAACTGACGGGACGAGAACACAGTCGGTGCCAATTTTGCACGATAAACAACTGCATCCAAACGACGTTCCAGCAAACCAATCAAATTGTCTGGTGTGTCGCCCTTCATATTATCTGCTTCGATATAATATTTACGGAACTTCTTTTCACCGATGTTGCCATAGTAACCTTTCAGTGTCTGTTTTGCGCGCATCTGTTTTGCATAATCAGACGAATTGCCACCACGGGATATTGGTCCATGCTGACCCGGTTTATATTTACGTTTATTAAATGGGGATTTTGCCTGGCCCCACAGATTAACGCCCAACGAACGTCCAATCTTTAACTTGCGTGTGCTGCGCTTTGCGCCCGCTCTTGCCATAGTTTTTTCCTTTTATTTTTGGTTTTACGGTGCCGGATATTTTAACAGAATCCTTATCACTGGCGGGACCAAAACGCACCGCCGTTTAATCAGTTCTGATTACCCAGCGGGGCACAGTTTATACGCAAACGAACAAAAAATCAAGTATTTTTATACCAATCAGGAAACATTTCTACATTCAGCACAATAAATAAAAGTTTATCTAAGTGTAAGTGATTAGTGTTAGTGGTTAGTGGTGGCACTATAATGTGCGGCAAATGCCGCACACATTCACTAAACACTTGCCACTAACACTAACCACTAAACTTTTATTTATCGCGAGATTCATGTCTCATATCTCTTGTCTCATATCTCTTGTCTAATGTCTCTTGTCTCATGTCTCATATCTCAAAAAATCCCGCCAGATGGCGGGATTTTTATCAGAACTGGGTTTCTGTACATGATTCCTTGGGGTCTGCCCATGTCTTGCAATACGCATTACCAAACACTGGTCGCTTGGTTTTGGAACACTGCTGTGAACGCGTACACCTATTGCACTTTAACGTTTCCCATTCAAACGTGGATGTGATTGTTTCTTTATAGTTCCATTGGTTCAACGACTTGGACCCAATCAGTTCACGCTGCATCGCGGCATCTTCACCATTCGCACCACCCGACCCAGCATTACCTAACAACCCTATTCCAGCCACCGCCACTCCTGCTGCCGCCACAGCTACCGCTGACAATCCACCCGTGAACGGTATTGCCACCGCGGCCCCAACAACTGCAACCGCCGCCATAATTTTACCAAATGCCGACTTTGGTGGATTTTGTGATTTTGACAAAGACGATGCATCGGCAAAACTGATGCATGCCTGGCGGGCAATTTCACGACGCGCATCCAGTGCATTTTCACCCTGAATCTCTGCCATACGTTCACCCATCTTGGCATAATCCTGCAACATCTTTTCATTTAATTCGTCATACTTTTTATAGTAATTATCCTTGGCAATCTTTAATGCCGACATTGCAATAATTGAACGCATCTGTTTGGTCAATTCTGGGAAACGCGCGGCATCCGCTGATTTTTCACCAATACGTGTACGGGTTGATTTACCTTCGGCATCGGTGCGTTTCATCCCCTGGACTTCACGTCCGGTCATACAGAACTGAACCTTGGGGTCGGCCTCAATCGCGTTAATTGCCGCATCAATATTTGCCTGCAACACCGCCAATTCTGATTTCACACGGTCTTTTTGCTGGGCACTCATATTTTTAGCACCATCAATTTTGGCCAAATATTCATCCACCGAACTCAGGCGACCATCATCCGAAACCTGAACCAATTCCCAATAAATCGTCCCGTCCAGCACACCTGCAAATGGTGTAACCGGCCCTAACTCGGTACTGTTTGATCCCTCAACACGACCCAATTCTTTGTCCTGAATCTGGTCAATATTTGTACGACACTTTGCATAGTCTAAATCCAGCCCCTTTTCTGACATGGTATATTCACAAATCTTATACTCTAATGAACGCGCGCCGATATTTTCATCAACCGTCAGTGCGTCACAGTTCTCTGTTCCGCCACAGACCTTGATCATGGCTTCGTCCGCTGCGGCCTGACATTCGGTCAGGAACGCGTTATCAATATTCAGCATAATTCCCTGA
>JAEDOP010000091.1 GCA_016301865.1 Alphaproteobacteria bacterium | reverse complement strand
CCGTTCGGTATTGCCCAAATCGGCAAGGCGTTCCGGAACGAAATTTCCCCACGTGGATTTGTGTTCCGTATGCGTGAATTTGAACAAGCGGAAATGCAGTACTTTGTAAATCCGGCGGACGATGAAAAGTATCATCAGATGTGGATGGAAACGCGCATGGCGTGGTGGATTGATGTGTTGGGGATTCCAGCGAATAAGTTGCGTTTCTTGCCACATGAAAAATTGGCGCATTATGCCAAGGCTGCGGTTGATATTGAATATGAATTTCCAGATGGGTTTGACGAAGTCGAAGGGATTCATAACCGCCAGGATTTTGACCTGGGGTCGCATACCAAGGGGCAAAAGGATTTCAAAATCAACGCAAATGTCTTGGAAAACAAGGACAGTACAACCAAATTGTCTTATTCTGACCCGCAATCGGGTGAGAACTTTATCCCATATGTAATTGAAACGGCGATGGGTGTTAATCGTGCGATGTTGGCAGTTATGATAGAAGCGTACGAAGAAGAAGACCTGGGCGACGGTAAAACGCGTACTGTGTTAAAGTTAAAGCCACAGTTGTCGCCGGTCAAAGCGGCGGTTATTCCGTTGGCGCGAAATGTGCCAGAATTGCTGGATATTTCAAATGATGTGGTCGCAAAGTTGCGCAAAATGGGAATTGGTCGCATTGAATTGGAAAATTCGGGGAATATTGGAAAAAACTATCGCCGTCATGACGAAATTGGCACGCCGGTTTGTATTACTGTTGACCACCAGACAATGGAAGATGGCACAGTGACTCTGCGTCACCGCGACACTATGGCCCAGGAACGTGTGGCAATTTCCGATGTGCCAAGTCGCGTGCTGGAAATTGTTAATGTTGCATAAAGGAGCAAATGATGGAAAAGAAAGCTGAATTTTCTAAGGCGGCAGCAAAAGTTATGACATATGGCAAAGTAATGCAGGAATTGAATAAAATTTCACAGATGTCTGGTGTAGATTATGCGGGTTTTTCTAAAAAATTGAAGGATGTTCAGGGGAATAAGACACTGGGGTTTGAATTTGATACAGCCCAACAGGAAATGCAATTATCAGAATTATTAGATTCTTTGGGAATTAAATTTGTTCATTATAAAGCTGATATAAAATCCCAGAAGGGACAGCTGCATATCGCGCCAGAATTTCATAAATTGGCAGGTGAATTGTTTGAAACCTGGAATTCGTTTGTGATAATTGAACCGCGTATCACAGGAAATGCAGAAATTGATGCCAAATGGGCGCGTGTGGTTTCACATACAAGATAAGCAAACGCCCCACGGGGCGTTTTTGATATGAAAAAATACATAGATGCGCATTGTCATTTGTTCGATGAAAAATTGCCCAATAATATTGGGGCGATTGTTAATGCAACACGCCCGTCCGAATGGCGCGATGTGATTGCCATGGCGGATAAAAATCCAAATATTTTTGTGGCGATTGGTGTGCACCCGTGGTTTGTTGGTGAACTGGGGGCGGGGTGGGATGCGCAGATGTGTGAATTTTTAGAGCAAAACCCCGGGTTGACGATTGGTGAAATTGGGCTGGATAAGTATAAGCCCGATATGGATACACAAATGAATGTATTCGCGCGTCAGATGGATTTGGCAGTAAAACTGGGGCGCGGGGTACATGTGCACTGTGTTGGCGCGTGGGATAAAATGTTTGCCGTATTAAAGAAATATAAATCACAGCAACCGCCATTTATTTTATTCCACCGTTTTTCGGGAAATGCGATGGATGTGGCGCGATTGGTTGCGGATTATAATGCGTACTTTTCATTTTCTGGGGCGCGGCGCATAATTGCGGATGTGCAACGGGACAGAATACTGGTTGAAACTGATTCAAATAATCCAATGGGGATTGTTAGGGTCGCGGAACAGATTGCCGCGATTTGTCCGGACTGTGATTTTTATGAAAATACAATGGAGATGCTGAAAAATGGATAGATTACACAGAACGCGTTTGTTGTTTGGCGATGTGGGGGTTGAAAAACTGAAAAAATCAACGGTTATGGTTGTTGGCTGTGGTGCGGTTGGTTCGTTCGCGATTGAGGCCCTGGCACGCAGTGGTGTTGGCCATTTGGTGGTTGTGGACTTTGATACGGTGGAAGAATCAAATATAAATCGCCAGCTGTTTGCACTGACATCGACCGTTGGACGGCCCAAGGTTGATGTTGCCGCGGCGCGCGCGCGTGATATAAACCCAGATATTGTGGTTGATGCGCTGAATTTGTGTTGGGATGAAAATACAAATGTTGATATTGTACCGGACTTTGTCATTGATGCGATTGACAGTGTGGAATCCAAGGTTGCATTATACAAATGGGCGGATGCGTATAATGTGCCACTGATTACCAGTATGGGTGCGGCGTCCAAGACCGACCCGGGCCAGATTAAAATTGCGCCGATTTCCCGTACAACGGTGTGTCCGTTGGCGGCGCGTGTGCGTCGTATGGTTCGTGGGGCGGGGTTGTCGGATTTTCCAGCCGTTTATTCGACCGAGTCGCCTGCGCCGGTCGTTGGACATGCAAAAAACCTGGGGTCAATTATTTGTGTGACGGGGGTGTTTGGGTTGATGATGGCCAATTTTGTGATTGGTGAAATTATTCGCAATATTTAACTTTGACATGTGGCGCACATTTTATTATATTATAGGCATCAGGGGAGGAATATTCATGAAGATTACACAGAAATTAAAGTCTATGTCCGGTGTTTGGATGGCTTTGCTGGCAATTGGAATTGCGCTGGGCGGGTATTTTATTGGCGATGGGATTTATCGCGCGATGTCAGGTCGTACCGTTACGGTCAAGGGGTTGGCCGAACGTGATGTTGTGGCTGATACCGCGGTGTGGAATATTAAAATTAACGGTGTTGGTGGTGATTTGACCGAACTGCAACAGCGTATTGATAATGATTTAACAGAAATTAATGCGTTTTTAGTTAATGCCGGTTTTGC
>JAEDOP010000090.1 GCA_016301865.1 Alphaproteobacteria bacterium | reverse complement strand
ATTTTGGATCAGAACCAATCGCCGCTAAACGCGCAAAATCAGTTGGCGATTCGATTGGAATATCGTCGTTAAATGTCCAGTCGCCCGTATGCAGGATTTTACCTGCATCGGTTTTGATGATTAACATTTGCGCTTCGGGTACGCTGTGCGTGACGTGGAAAGTTTCAACCGTAAATGGGTCTAAATCCAGCGTTGCGCCATTGTAATCGAATTCAACAATATCGCGGCGTGGGTCAAAGTCCATTTCAATGCCCGCAAACGTACGACGCAAAATTTCCGCAGGAAAGCGGGTACAATGAATTGGCTTTCTGAATTTGGGCCAAATGTATTTTAATGCCCCAATGTGGTCTTCGTGGCCGTGGGTGATAACAAATCCAACAACGTCTTTTTTACGTTTTTCCAACCATGTTGTGTCACAGTATTGGACGTCCCCTGCCCCGATTTCTTCGTCCAGGAAACCCATACCACAATCAACAACCAGATATTTGCCACGATATTTATAGACATACATATTCTGGCCGATGTGTTCCAGACCGCCCAACGCCATAAAATAAATCTTGTCGTCGTTTGCGTCTGTTTCGTGTTTGTTCATGCCCCGAATAGACCGTGGCGTTTTTGGTTCGTCGCCTTTGGATGGCGCAGATTTTTTTTCACGTACTTTTACCATTTATAATCCTTTTGTTTTGTTTCACATTTGTGCGACCATCAAATTCATTACTAATAAAGAAAAATTCTTTATTTGCAGTGAATCCATGGTCGCACGACTTATACCCCATGGTAATTTATTATCGTTAATAAAGACATAGGGGTAAATACCCGATGGACATAGTTTTTGTCCAAACATTTCAAGCACAAATCTTATAATAGTGCATTTGGCACCAAAATCAAGACAATAATAAAATCCCCGCAAGTGGGGATTTTATTTTAATCGTCAGATTCCGCGTCGTTCGCATGTTCTTCGACGGCGCGCGCCACGGTTTCGATTTGCAACAACTGATTTTCCAATGCCGCACGTTCGGATGATTTATAGCCAGTTTCTGCATCTGGTTCAACCGTTGTCGGTTCAGATGCATTATCTGATTTCTTGGTCGCCGAAATCGCGGGATTTATCAGATTATTATAAATCTCAATCGCCTGGTGCGTGCCGGCCATATCGCGCGCCAACAATTTGTTTTCGGGCCCAGGGAAAAACCAATCATCCAGTTTTACCGCCGTGATTTGCATAATTGGGCGCGTGCGCGACTGGGCCAACCATTTTGGCAGGAATGGCACGTCTGAATAGTACCACAGCGCACCCCAATAGAATATCCCCATAACGATAATCCCGCGGATAATGCCAAATATAACCCCCAGCGTTTTATCAGTGACATTCATAATGCTGTCCTGAATTTTGTCGCGTAATTTCTGGTTCAAAAATCCAACCAACATCAATATCGCAAAAAATACGATAAAATATGACGCAACCAATGTGCCAACCGTGGAATCAGACAAATCAAACCAAGACTGTAATAATTTATCCAGCCACGGTGACGCAAATCGTGCAGAAATTGCCGCAACAACCCATGACAATGTTGCAATTGTTTCATACACGCCGCCACGAATTGTTGCCCAAATTGTGGACGCCAATATGATGCCCACATAAATATAATCAAGTGTTGTTAAATCAAACATGTTTGTTCCGGTTTAGATGATTATTTTTTGTTGTCTTTGCGAACCAAAACATAACCTAGGGTCGCAACTAAAACAATCAACAGTCCCCAGAACCAAACGGTGCTGCCACCTTCATTTTTTTTTTCAGGTTCGGCCACAGGTTCGGCCGCAGGTTCGGCAACAGTTGCAGTATATTCAACAACCGCGTTCGCACGATCAGCGGGTTCGGATTTAAATTTTTCCGCATCTGCCGCCATGGCTGCTTTGTTTTCAGCGGCAACAGCCTTTTGTTCATCGGACAGGTCAACTTCGATATATTCGCGCATTGTGTCCTGCATAAAGTCTGCATAGCCCTGTTCGCATTTGTCGCCGATTACCATAACAGGCACACCACCGTTATCAAATTCACATTTCTTTAATGCGTCCTGGAATGCAGGCAGGTTTGCCTGGTCCATAACATTGACGGCAGTTACCTTTAATTCTGGGTATTCATAGATCAAAGTGTTGGAAATAAATTCACGCGCGTGATGACAGTGCGGGCATGATGGCGAATAATAAATTGTAATATCAGCCGCAGATGCCACACCCGCAAATGTTAAACCCATAATAGCAGATAAAAATGATAATTTTTTCATAAGCACGACTCCTTTCACTGGTTCGATTATAGAAAATATTTTTATATACACGCAAGTGGTTTTTGATAAATCTTTCCTGTTGAAATTTTAATAAAAAAAATACAATATCTGGACAAAGGAGACTCATTATGTTTACATTAACACAATTTCCATTGCCGTATGCAACAGACGCACTGATGCCGTACATATCCCAGGAAACAATCGAAACACATCACGGCAAACATGTGGCGGGATATATTGATAATCTGAACAAACTGATAGAAAACACACCGTATGAAAATGTTTCACTGGTGGAAATTATACAGAAATCTGCCGACAAACCAGATGAACAGAAAATATTTAACAACGCGGCGCAAATTTATAATCATGACTTTTTCTTTCATGGGATGTGCCCAAAATGTACTGCCCAAATTCCAGATGAAATAATTGAACAATTTGGCAGTGCGGAAAATTTCAAAAAACAATTCAAGTCGGCGGCAACATCACTGTTCGGCAGTGGATATACGTGGCTGGTACGCGATGGCGATAATACATTGCGTATAATAAACACCGCAAACGCAGACACGCCAATTGCACATAATATGAAACCGATATTAAACCTGGATGTGTGGGAACATGCGTACTATTTAGATTACAAGAATAAACGCGCAGATTTTATTGATTCGTTTTTGAATAATTTGGTTGATTGGAATTTTGTTGCAGAAAATTTAAAACAATAAA
>JAEDOP010000089.1 GCA_016301865.1 Alphaproteobacteria bacterium | reverse complement strand
GCGCGCAGTCTGAACCTGCACCAGCGTGTACGCCATGGTCATATGACCGCGGGGCGCACAAAACACATGTTGGCCAACGCGATGGAGGCTGTATTAGGCGCAATCTACATTGACGGTGGATTTGACGCCGCATGTGCTGTAATTTCGAAATTGTGGCGCGAATTGGCCGCCCGCGACGTTGTTGCCCCAAAAGATCCTAAAACAGAATTGCAAGAATTGGTTCAAAAAACCGCCAAGGGCCAATTGCCTTTATATGAATACGGCACTGGACACGGCGAATCCCACAATCCGATTTTCCACGTTCGTGTGACGGCATTGGGACAATTTGCAATCGCGTCTGGTGATTCTAAAAAGGCGGCCAGTACCGCCGCCGCGGCCGAATTATTGAAAATGCTTGCAAAAAACAATGACGCGAATTAAAATCAACGCAAACAACAAACATAAGGGTAAGAAATGTTTTCTATTTTATTGGTATTATTAATTATCGTTGCAGTTATGATGATTGGCCTGATTTTATTACAGAAATCCGAAGGGTCTGGCATGTCTGGTTCTTCTGCGGCATCGATGTTTGGTGGCGCATTAACTGGCGCGGCGGCGGGTAATTTCTTGACGCGTGCGACGGCATGGCTGGCGACGATATTCTTTGTTTTGTGTGCTGCGTTGGCACTTGTGTCGGCAAAATCAGATATGTCCGCACCACAAAGTGATTTGCGCAACGAAATTGTTCACCAGGAATCCGCGCCCCAGCCACAATCTGAACCAACACCAATATCTGAATAAAAAACCCCGCCATTTGGCGGGTTTTTACTTATTGTTCGATTGCTTTTTCAAAATCATCTTCGCCCCAGATTGTAATGCCTAACTCTTGGGCTTTTTGTAATTTACTGCCTGCGTCTGCCCCGGCCAGGACGATGTCTGTTTTTGCAGAAACACTGCCTGCGACCTTTGCGCCCATGCGTTCCAGTATTTCACGCGCCGCATCCCGTGTATATTTTGACAGTGTCCCCGTCAACACCACGCGTTTACCGGCCAATGGCCCGTCCGTCGCCGGCGCATTAATATCTGCATCACGTACGTGCACATGATGTAATAATCTGTCCAGTGCCCCTGCGTTATGTTCATCGGCAAAAAATGACACGATTTCATCCGCCATAACATCGCCAATGCCATCAATGTTTTTCAGTTTCCACGCCGGTGCGCCACGCACTGCGTCCAACGAACCAAACGCACGTGCCAGAATCTTTGCGGTAACTTCGCCCACTTCGGGTATGCCAATCGCGAACAAAAACCTGTGTAAATCAATGTTGCGCGCATTTTCAATGGATGTATTCAAATTAGAAACCGATTTATCCCCAAAACCATCCATATGTCTGATTTCATCAGCATGATTTTGGATTAACGTAAATATATCTGCGGGTTCGCGTATCCATCCGCGCGACACAAAGTTTTCCAACTGTTTTGTCCCCATGCCATCAATATCAAACCGCTTGCGCCCGACAAAGTGTTCCAGTTCGCCAATCAGCTGTGCCGGACACCCCAGTGTATTAACACATCGTCGCGCCACCATCCCAGATTCCTGGACAACATTTCCGCCACACACAGGGCAGGTCACCGGGAATTCAAATTCTGCCGCATCTGGATTGGATTCAGCCACGCCGATAATTTGCGGAATAACGTCACCTGCACGCTGAACAATAACCTTGTCGCCAATCCGCACCCCCAGACGCGCAATTTCATCTGCATTGTGCAGTGTCGCGCGTGATACAACAACGCCCCCAATATTAATCGGTTCTAATTCTGCAACCGGTGTTAAAACGCCTGTGCGTCCAACCTGAATTGTTATATCGCGCAACGTGGTTATCGCGCGTGCGGCGGGGAATTTGTATGCAACCTCCCACCGTGGGCTGTTTGCGCGACTGCCCATACGTTCCTGGGTCGCGATATCATTGACTTTTAATACCAGTCCGTCAATATCAAACGGAATATCTGGACGAATTAACATAGTGTTATTATACACGTCTTGAATTTCATTCAACGTGCGTGCATGGTGCGCCCACGCGCGTGTGGTCTTGAATCCCCATGATTCCAGCCGGTCAAAGTATTCAGATTGTGTTGCAAAATCGCGATGCGAAATTTCGCCGTATGTATACGCAAACGCGCTTAGTTTGCGTGTTGCGGTTATTGCCGGATTTAGTTGTCGCAACGAACCCGCCGCCGCGTTGCGTGGATTCGCAAATTGTTTTTCTGATTCAGCATTCAGTGCGATAAAGTCCGCGCGCTTCATATAAACTTCGCCACGAACTTCGACCACGTCTGGGAATATGCCGGACAATTTTTGTGGAATATCTGAAATTGTTTTCAGGTTTTCTGTGATATCTTCGCCTTCAACCCCGCTGCCGCGTGTCAGTCCGCGCACCAACACCCCGTCTTCATATCGCGCGGCATATGAAACCCCGTCAACTTTCAGTTCTATGAATAAATCTTGGTGGCTCAGTTTATTGAACCATTCTGCCACTTCGCCTTCGTTAAACACATCTGAAATCGACAGCATTGGCACACTGTGCCGATGTGATTTAAATTTATCAGACACCGCCGCCCCAACATGTGTTGACGCGCCACCCGCCGCCAGTTCTGGATACATTTTTTCAATTTCCAGCGCGCGCTTCTTTGCCGCGTCGTATGTCGCGTCGTCAACGATTGGTGCGTCATTTTGGTGATACGCCGTATCCCATTCGCCTAATTTTTTTAACAGTTCCGCGTGTTCAGATAAAATAAATAAATCGGGTATGTTTTTCATACCCGAATTATAGGAAATTTGTATTTACAATACAACGGAAAAAGAATCCGATTACATCCCAAATTTATATACCGCCCCGAAATAGAATTCGGTCGCATCAACATCCGTGGTGGCAAATTCTGCACCGTGTAATTCGTGTTCTACCTCGCCATAGTACTGGTATTTTATCCCCAGGTTTAAATCCACCCGTTCGTTTAACGCAAAGTTAACACCAATCATTGCGCTGAATGACAAATCAAACACAGAATCAGACATATGTCCGCCCGGCGCACCTACGTCGCCCCAAATGCTGGCAAAACCAATCCCCAGTCCTGCATACGGCGCAATCGCCCCCGCGTATTCCTGGAACAAGTATACATTGAACATATTCGCCCAAATATCAAAGTCAAAATC
>JAEDOP010000088.1 GCA_016301865.1 Alphaproteobacteria bacterium | reverse complement strand
CATCTGGGATCGGCATCATCGGCCGCGCAACACGCGCCCGCAGGCCATACATCGTGTCACCAAATGTTTTTTGCTTCAGAGCATTTGGCGTATCAATCGCAATTAATTCTCCCGCACGCATCAATGCAACGCGCGAACAATTTTCAGCCTCGTCCATATAGTGTGTGGTCACAAATATAGTTTTACCACCACGCGCCAGTTCCCGTATTAATTTCCAAAATCGCATACGCGCATGCGGTGCAACACCTGCGGTTGGCTCGTCCAAGAACACAATCGCCGGGTCATGTATCAACGCAACCCCCAGCGCAACTGCCTGTTTAATGCCACCCGGCAAATCCTTGACCACTGTTTTCAAATTTTGATTAAAACCAATAAAGTTTAATAACATATCCCGACGCGCCACATACACCCCATGTTCAACACTGCGCAACGCCGCCACAAAATCAAAGTTTTCACCAACCGACAAATCTTCATACAACGTAAATCGTTGGGACATATATCCAACGCGCCGTTTAATATCATTGGCATATTGTGGCTGAAATTCAATTCCATCTATTATCACCCGCCCATCTGTCGCTGGCAATAACCCACACAGCACGCGTATAGTCGTCGTCTTACCCGCCCCATTCGCCCCCAAAAATCCGAATATTTCACCCCGTCCCACATCAAACGACACATCACGCACGGCATCAAAATCCCCAAATCGCACAGACATGTTTTGAACACTTACAACCGGCATTTTCATCGCACAATTCCCCCACGCCGAATAAACAAATCATCAAAATTATGGCTGTTATATCGTTCCAGCAACGCATCTGGTGCACCCGCCGCCAACACGTGTCCCCGTTCCATCAAAACAACCCCACTACAACGTTCGGCTTCGTCCATATAGGCAGTTGACATTAACACCAAAATTCCCTGTGCCACAGAATCATGCAACAACCCCCAAAATTCACGTCGACTGATTGGGTCAATACCATTGGTCGGCTCATCCAACAACATAATCTGGGGCGACCGCAACAACGCACATATCAACCCCAGTTTTTTATACATCCCGCCCGATAATTTACCCGCCGGCCTGTCCAGAAAATCCCCCAAACGCGCCAAACGTACCAATTCATCCTTTTTGCGTGCAAAATCCGCATCGCTTATTCCATATAATTTTCTGAAAAAATCCAAATGTTCATCAACCGACAAATCCGCATACAGACTTTGACTCTGTGGCATATACGCGATATGTTCTGCTATATTATGAAATCTAATTTGTCGTCCATTTTCACGATACAACACCGTCCCAGAATTTGCCCGCATTAAATCCAACATTATCCGAAACAGCGTTGTTTTTCCCGCCCCAGCCGGCCCAATTACACCATATAAATTACCCGTATTAAACCGCATTGAAACATTATCCAGGGCAACGACACCCCTGAATTGTTTTGACACATTTTCAACATGAATTTCAATATTACTCATCTGTCAGCAACGTACTTTCGATTACCATACCCGATTTCAATATTAAATCAGGATTTTCAAACTGCACCTTTACCCCATATACCAGACGTGTTCTCTCATCACGTGTTTGAACATTTTTTGGGGTAAATTCTGCAACCTCGCTAATTTTTATAATCCGGCCCATAAATTTCATATTGTCGGCTTCGGGCAAAAATCCAATTACAGACTGTCCAACACGCAACTTATACAGCATCCCATACGGCACATAGAAATACGCCCATATATCATACGGATTTGCGACCGAAATCAACGGTGTGCCGGGCGCGACAACTTCGCCCACTTCGCGAAAACGTGTAATCACCATACCATTTATCGGCGACACAACCCGACACCATCGCAGTTTTAAATCATTATCCTGCTTGGTTCGTACCAACATATCATACTCAGAATCCGCCAAATGTCCGCGCGATTGTAATTGCGTCGCCCGGGTATAATCTTTATCAATCTGTTGCGCCAAAATTTTGTACACATCACACGACATTTCCATTAACGGTTGCCCCACAGACACATTGTCGCCCTCGATTACATACACATCTGAAACATCAGACGCCACCCGCGACGATATAACAACCTTGGTCGTTTCCAACGTGCCAGCGTAATAAAAGGGCCGCCGTGCGACAAAATATTTAATAACAACAACACAAATAACAATTGCGATTGCCACAATCGCAGACACAATAAAAACTTTAATCCATTTTTTATTTTTCATACAAAAATTATGCCAGAAACCTGGCACAATTTCGTCGGGTATGAATTCTTAATCGATAATCTGATTAACCTGGGAAACCAGTTTTATAAACGCATCAAATTTTTTCGCCCCCAATTGCGTTTTAATCAAATTCAATTTTTCATTATTTACCTGGGCAATCTTGTTAAACAAATCCTTGCCGCGTTTACTGGGCATAACATAGACACTGCGTCCATCTTCGGGCGACGGCACACGCACAACCAACCCACGTTTCATCAACGCCGCCAAATGCGCACTAACCATTGCTTTGGACACTCCAAGCGTTTCCGCCAACCCAACCGGTACATGTGGCCCCGGCGTCGTACACATAATATTTAACACAGCATATTGACTGTTCCGAATCGGCATATCGCCCATATCCCGCATAAAAGCACGACAAAACCGCATTATTTCTGCATCCATACATTACACCTTTGATTAACCTGCATTAACTATTATAGTTTATCCACATTAACCAAATCAAGTACAAACAAAAAACCACCGCAATTGCGATGGCTTGTATATTTTATTTGGTTTTAAACGGCTCGACAAACTTGCGACGATCCTGTTCACGCGCCCACAAATTATATAAAAAGTTTTGCAATCCCATATATTCATTGCGCGCCACTACATTTGGCATTCCCAGCCCCATCCAACCAGCCGGATTCGCTTCATACAGACCTGTTTTTGGGTTAAACGCAATAATATTACCCATAACAAATGTTGACTTTTCATTATTTCAACGGGAACTTCTCAAACTGATTTACGCCCGGTCACGAAACCACTATATTTGTCCGTGTTAATTCCGGCATTTTATCCAACTTCATACACATTCCTTTTAAAAGCGTAAAGCCCAGATTAACACCAGAAAAATAACGTCAACGAAAAAATAATTGATAATATTCATAAAAACCCCAGCAATCCGCCGGGGTTAAAACTTTACATTTCGTTTTCACCATTTTCACCAACAAAGACGTTTCGCAAACGAAATTCCTTCATAATATCGACCTTAACGCCGGCATTTTTAAAGCCACGCGCCTTGCCCATCCCTTGTT
>JAEDOP010000087.1 GCA_016301865.1 Alphaproteobacteria bacterium | reverse complement strand
GCAGTGGAAAAATGTTATCAAACCTGGACAAGAACAAGCACGTGTTGCAGACTATGTATTAAAAAAACGCCCCGGTTGGGGCGTTTTTTTTTGAGACATGAGATAAGAGATATGAGACAGGAATTTTGTTGTGTAAATCTTATGATTTTTTGTAATATATTCGCATGATTCACAGCATAAGTTTAACAGATTTTCGTAATCATACAATGTGTCGTATCGAAACATATGGACGGCGCAATGTGATTATTACCGGCCCAAATGGCGCGGGCAAGACCGCTGTGTTAGAGGCTGTATCCATGCTGGGCGGGGAACGTGGCATGCGTGGGGCAGGTATGGGTGACGTTGCGCGATTTGATGGTTCGGGGGGATTTAGCGTTTTTGCAAACCTGGCCGATGATACAGAAATTTCAGTCCAATACACTGGGGGCGACGCAAATCGGCGCGCAAAAATCGATGGCGATAATGTGGCATTATCTGAACTGGCACGACATGTACGAATTGTTTGGATTACACCACGCGAGGACAGACTGTTTGTAGACAGTGCGGCCGACCGACGCGCGTTTTTCGACCGACTGTGCGCCAGTTTTGACGCCACACATCCGGGGCGTACGGCCAGACTGTCTAAATTACTAAGCGAACGCGCGTATGCACTGAAAACCGGGGCGGACGCACGTTGGATTGATGCGTTGGATGTGCAAATCGCAGGGGTGGCCGTGGCCGTCGCGGTGGCACGTATTCAATATGCGGGGGAACTGAATTATTTTTTGGCGCAGTGCGCGGTATCTGTGATGGGAATTGTTGAAAAAATGCTGATTGATGGTATGACGGCCGGCGACACAGAACGTGCATACCTGGATTATTTAAAACAAAACCGTACATTGATTGGCGATAAAATGGTTCTGGATGGACCGCATAAATCTGATTTTGGTGTGTTTAATAATGAACTGGGGCTGCCGGCGCATCTGACCAGTACGGGTCAGCAAAAGACCGTGATTATTGATTTGATTTTGGCACATGCAAAACTGGTTCACACAAAAACAGGACGCAGCCCAATTATATTATTGGACGAAGCGGCGGCGCACCTGGATAAAAACGCACGGGAAAATATGTTTCACGAACTGGCACAATCAAATGCCCAAGTGTGGGCAACAGGACTGGACCCGGATATTTTCAATAATATCGAAAACGCTGTATTTGTTGCTTGCGAAAATGGGGAAATAAGTAATATAGTATGCGCGGGGTAAACAGATATGGCACGTATTGATTATCAAACTTTGTTGGACAATGCTTTAAAATCAGTGGTCAAGGATGCACTGGTTCATGCACAGTTTAATGGACTGGGGGATGGAACACATTTCTTTATCACATTTCGTACGCGCGACAGTGGTGTTGTGTTGCCGGATTTCCTGCGTATACGATATCCAGATATTATGACAATTGTGTTACAGTATTCGTATAATAACCTGCATGTTTCAGATAAAGAATTTGGGGTGCAATTAACATTTGATGGACGGCCGTTCTTTATTCGTGTGCCGTTTTCAGCACTGGTTGAATTCAAAGACCCATCGGTTGATTTTATGTTGTCTTTTCAGACAAACATTCAGCCGGCCGCCACAGATAACGATATGGAATTGCCACTGGATGAAAAACCAGGGACTGTTCCAGACCCAGGACGCGTTGTGTCGTTGGATGAATTTAGAAAGAATAAAAAATAACAAAAAAGCCGGCAAATGCCGGTATTTTTTATTCGGAAATTTTTACAAAATCACGGGCGACTTTTTTTATGCCGCGCAATTTGAACGCAATCGTCAGGATTGCGCCGGCGTCTTCGATAACAACACCCGCACCCAATTCATCGTGCGATACCAATTTACCAACCATGGACGCAGGGCGTGAAATTTTTGGTTTTATCGCGGGGGTTGGATTATAAGTGTATGTGGGCGCGTATGTGCGGGGTGCGGAACCTTGAAAATCCAGATAGCGATTGTCCATTTCGGTGATAAAACGACTGGGTGAATTATATTGGCGCGACCCAAATACAAATCGCATCATTGAATTTGATATTACACAGCGACGGCGCGCACGTGTTATCGCAACATAGGCCAGACGACGTTCTTCTTCGACGGCGCCTTCGTTTATCGCGCGGTCATTTGGGAAAATGCCTTCTTCCCAGGCGGGCAGGAACACAGTGTCAAATTCCAACCCCTTGGCCGCGTGAATTGTCATTATGCTGACTGTGTTGGTGTTTTGTGGCGTGTCGGCGGTATCATTATCATCGGTCATCATCAGTGCCGCCTGTTCCAAAAATTCGGGCAGGCTGTCATACTTAGAAATAACCGATGTTAATAATTCGCGGATGTTTGATATACGGTCGGGGGCGTCGGCGTCCCGTGATTCAGACCACATTTTCATGTATCCGGTGCGTTCCAATAATTGACGCGCGGCATCACGCGGGGGCATAGACGCCCATTCAAAATCAAACGCAGATAAAAATTCGTCCGCCGCCGCGCGCAACTTTGGCGCCAATTTCGCGTTACGCAATCCGTCCATCAGCGTGCCGCCAGCCGCCCGCAGATTCGCAATTGCGCGTTCCCCAAATCCACGACGCGGTTTTGCAATCACACGCAGAAATGACATATCGTCAAATGGATATACCATCAGGCGCAAATACGCAATAACATCGCGGATTTCCATGCGGTCATAGAATTTTGTCGCACCAATCAATTTGTATGGAATGCCGCGGGATGTAAATTCTTCTTCGAATATGCGGGACAAACTGCCCGCGCGAATTAACAGGGCAAATTTCGTAAAATCTGTGGTGTCTTCGCGGATTATTGCGTCGGCGATTATGCGCGCTTCGTCCCGGTCGGTCGGCAGGGTCAGAACATAGACCGGTTCGCCAACCGAATCTTTGTTTTCAGCACGCAAATCTTTGCCCAGGCGGCCCTGGTTATGACGAATAAGGGAATTTGCCGCGTTCAGGATGTTTGACGTACTGCGATAATTTGTTTCCAGGCGAATTATCTGGGCGGCTGGGAATGTTTTTTCAAAATTCAAAATGTGTTTGATTTCCGCCCCGCGCCACGAATAAATCGATTGATCATCATCGCCAACACAGCATATGTTTGGACATTCAATGCCACGCGTTAACATTTGCAAAAATTCCATCTGGGCATTATTTGTATCCTGAAACTCATCAACCAGGATATATTTAAATTGGTTTTGATAGCGTGATAAAATGTCGGGATTTTTATTAAATAATTCTAAGACATGCAAAATAATATCGCCAAAATCAACCGCGTTCAGACGCATCAATTCTGCATTATACGCGTTAAATAATTTGTCGGTGTTTTTTAGTG
>JAEDOP010000007.1 GCA_016301865.1 Alphaproteobacteria bacterium | reverse complement strand
AAAAACACAAAAAAATGCCATAAGTTTCAAAAAAATGGTGTTTTTCAAAACAAATAAAAAACCGCGGAAAACCGCGGGAATCTGGTGCCGGTTGTCGGACTTGAACCAACGACCTACTGATTACAAATCAGCCGCTCTACCAGCTGAGCTAAACCGGCAATGCTATGCAATTATACATATCTGGGCGCGCAACGCAAGCAAAAAAATCACAAATGGGTGAAAAATATTAGCACTGGGGGTGGGAAATGTGGCGTGCAATCTGTAATGTGCGCAGATAAGAATGTTTGCCTATGGCATAACGTTCGGATTTTGTGCATAATTTATAACATATGTTTAACAATAACAAAGGGGCTTTTATGATAACCCACCAAGATATTTGGAGCGCGATTGATGCAGTGGCGGTTAGTCATAAAATTACACTATCGCGCATGGCGATTAATTGTGGGCTGGATGCGAACACTTTTAATAAAAGCAAGCGTTTGGATTCGTATGGAAAACTGCGTTGACCGTCATCTGAGACAATTGCCAAGATTCTTAATCGGCATAATATTACAATGATGGAATTTGGGTGTATGTGTGATAAGTGTGTCGCAGAACGCATCAAACGTGAGCAACAGCAGGGCAGAGAAAGTATTTGACTTGCTATTTTGTCCTTGCCTTTGGGTTTATTTAGGGCAGAATAGGGGGTATGAAAAACGTAAAATTACCAGAATTGTTGGCGCCGGCGGGGACGTTGGACGCCTTTAAAACCGCCATTTTATATGGTGCGGATGCGATTTATGCGGGATTGCCCGGGTTTTCAATGCGCGCGCGTGCAAAGATTGACGTCGAAGGGGTGCGCCAGGGTATTGAGTTGGCGCATGCGGCGGGGAAAAAAGTCTATTTGGCGTTTAACCTGTTTGCGCATGATTATGAATATGCAAATATGCCACGTGTGGCAGAGATTATTCGTTATTTGGGGCCGGATGCGTTAATTGTATCTGACCCAGGGATTGTTATGTGGGTGCGTGAAAATTTCCCAGATATGCCGATACACATTTCAACCCAGGCGAATATTTGTTCGGCGAAAACGGTGAAATTCTGGCAAAATGCGGGGGCGAAGTTGTGCGTACTGGCGCGCGAGGTTTCGCACAATGAATTTAAAAATATTCGTGCAGAATGTCCAGACGTTGGGCTGGAAATCTTTGTCCATGGGGCGATGTGTATGTCGTATTCGGGGCGGTGTTTGCTGTCGAACTTTATAACAGGGCGGCCGGCAAACCGTGGGGCGTGTGCGCAACTGTGTCGGTGGAAGTATGATGTAATCTTGCGTGAACGCGAATCTGGCGTTGAAATGCCAATCGAAGAAGACGCGCGTGGTGCGTATATCATGAATTCCAAAGATTTGTGCCTGATGCCGCGGTTGGCAGATGTTGTGGCGGCAGGGCCAGATTCATTAAAAATCGAAGGGCGTAATCGATCAGAATACTATGTGGGGTCGGTGGTTCATGCGTATCGTTGCGCGTTGGATGCGTATGCGGCCAATCCAGATAATTTTGATCCGACGCCGTTTATGGATGGTTTGAATCGCTTGGAAACACGCGGGTATACAACGGCGTTCTTTGATGGGCCGGTTGGGGCGGATGCGCATAACTATGAAACAACACGCAGTACGTCGAACTGGCATGCGGCGGGTGTGATTGTGGCGGCGGATGATGAAAATATCACATTTGAATTGCGTAATGAAACGCGCGTGGGTGATGAAATCACATTTATTTTACCGGGGACGATGGATTCTGTGACCGTTAAATTGACCGAATTAATCAATGCCAAGAATGATGAACGTGTGGAAAAGTTGGCGGCCGGTATGGGCAATTCGATTTTGATTCCGCGGGCATGGTTGGGCGACCGACATGCTGATAAATTTGTGCCATACGTTTTGGCGTACAAGAAAAAGAATCGAGGATAAAAATCCCCCAAATGGGGGATTTTTATTTGTTTTCCAGGACTGCGATGCCGGGCAGGGTGCGACCTTCGATAAATTCTAGGAATGCGCCACCGCCGGTGGATACATAGGTTATATCATCTTTTACCCCACATGCGGACAGGGCTGCGACCGTGTCGCCACCGCCGACGATACTGGTTAATTTGCCGGCGCGGGTTTGTTCGGCAATCGCACGCGCCAATGCAAACGATCCGTATGACCATGTTGGGGCCCATTCTGCCATGCCAACTGTGCCGTTCCAGATGACTGTTTTCGCGTTGCGAATGGCCGCAACGTCGCGTTCTGTGGTCTGGATGCCGGCGTCAATAATTACGTCGTCGTCTTCGATTTCAGTGAAATCTTTGTTGGTGCGGGCGGCGTCGCGTTCAAATGTTTTTGCGACGCCTTTGTCCAATGGTAATAATACATCACAGTTGTTTTGCTTGGCATATTCCAAAATTTCCAGGGCGGTGTCACGCTGGTCCGCTTCGTACAGGGAATTGCCAACACGACCGCCGGTTGCATAGTTAAACGTTGTGCCCAATGCGCCACCAATTATCAATGTGTCGGACAGTTTGGCCAGTGCCTTTAATACGCCGATTTTGCTGGAAACCTTGCTGCCGGCGACAATGGATAATAATGGGCGTGATGGGTTTTCCATAACTGCGGTCAGGTGTTCAATTTCAGATGCCAACAATTTCCCCGCATATGATGGCAGGATTTCCGCCACGCCAACGGTGCTGGCATGGGCACGGTGCGATACTGCAAATGCGTCATTTACAAATATATCAAATCCCCGTGCCAGGTCGGCAGAAAATGCAGGGTCATTGGATTCTTCGCCTGCATAGAAACGCACATTTTCCAGTAATACTACGTCGCCGTCGTGCATTTCGGTCATAAATGATTTATCCAGACAATCATCAATTAATTTAATTCCCATATAATCTGCGATTGGTTGCAGGGTGTATTCCATATTACGCGCACCCCGTGGGCGACCGCGGTGGGCAACAATTGCAATGCGCGCGCCCAACGCACGCAGGGCGTTGATGGTTGGCATACTTTCGTCAATTCTGAACGGTTCGGTAATTGTGCCGTCCACGATTTGTACGTTAAAGTCGTCGCGCAGTAATACATATTTACCGCGTAAATCCAGGTTTTCAATTGTGCGAAGTTTCATTTTTTATCCTTTCCTTAATAGGTCCAAAACTTTTTCGATAATGTTCATTTATACCATATTGGTCAATCGCCTGCAAATGTGATTTTGTAGGATAGCCCGCGTTTTTATCCCAGCCGTATTGGGGAAATTGCGCAGACAGGTTGCGCATTATGCGGTCGCGTGTTTCCTTGGCAATAATGGATGCGGCGGCGATTGACAATGATTTTGCATCGCCACGGACGACGGCTGTGCCGACTAAATCTCGCGGCAATCTGTTCCCGTCGATTAAGCAGTGGTCGGGCTTTGAATTTAATTTATTGATTGCACGATTCATGGCGGTCATAGATGCCCACAGTATATTTAATTCGTCGATTTCGGCGGGACTGCATTCGGCAACCGCCCAGATTGTATTCTGGGTTATCCAGTCGTATGCACGGGCGCGCATGGATGCAGTCATCTGTTTTGAATCACGGATTATAACGGGAATTTCAATGTCATAGCGCGGGAAAATTACCGCCGCCGCCACAACCGGCCCACACAGGGGGCCGCGGCCCGCTTCGTCTACGCCGGCAACCAATTTTGCACCACATGCGATTTCCAATGAAAAGTCAGGTGTTTGCGTACTCATGATTGAAACAATAGCAGGAAACGCGCAGAAAATAAAATACTTTTTTGTTGACAAAAATGGTTTTGCGGACAGAGTGTTGGTTATGAGCAAGTACGATTTTAATCAATTTAGAAAACATAATCGCCCACAAAGTGGGGATGCATTTTATCATATCGTTATGGCGATGTGTGCTTTGGCTGGTGCGTTTAGTACTGCGATGGGGGCGTGGAACCTGGTAAATGCCCGTGACACATATGCCAGATTACAGGAATTGCATAGAAAGCGGTTTGAGGGTTGGGACCATGATTGGGATATGTAGATAATAAAACCCGCATTTGCGGGTTTTATTTTTTTTGGTTTAGAACGGTATATCGTCACCGATGTCAGCCACAGAAATTTCTTCGCGTGGGGCAGATGCCGGGGCGGCGGATGCCGCATATTCAGAACCCGCGCCGTCCATCGATTTTGCACCACTTAAAATAACCATCTGGCCACCAAATGGGTTCAAGACAACTTCGGTTGTATAAACGTCTGCGCCGGATTGGTTTTGCCATTTGCGTGTGCGCAGAGAGCCCTCCAGATATAATTTTGTGCCTTTCTGTAACATGCGTTCGGCAACCTCGACCAAATTGGGGTTAAAGATTACAACGCGATGCCATTCAGTTTGTTCTTTTTGTTCGCCGGTTGCGCGGTCGCGCCAACGATCAGATGTCGCCAGTGAAAAACTGACCACCTTTTGACCACTGCCCATGGTGCGAACCTGGGGTTCTTGGCCGATGTTGCCAACCAGTATGACTTTATTAATGCTTCCTGCCATGTCACTTTCCTTTTAGTTTTTATTCATATGTTTGATTTGAGCAGTTATAACCCTAAAAAGCAAGCGCTTTTTTGTGGAAACGATTGTCGCTGAATTTCGTTTAAGATTTTTATTTTAAAACTGTAGTTTAGTCTTAGCGATGAAATATAATTCATCTGTGCCAAATGGATTATCAACAAATCCAGCGGTCATGAATTTATATGATGCAGATATCTCGACAGACGGGCGGGTTGTCATGTCAATAGTATGGTTTGCGAATGTGTATTCGCCATTAACGCGACGACCAGTTGGTGTGCGCAGGTACATGTTGCCGCCAATGATTGTGTCGGGTGTGCCAATAGTGAATGTCCAATTATTATGTTTTACACCCATGGTAATAGAACCGGTCATAATGTCTGAAAAACCATTAATCATAGATTCTGTGGATGCGGTTGGGTTCATTGTGCCAATTGTTGTGCGACCAAATAATGTTGTGTTGCCCAATTGGAATTCGTTGTTTAATCCAATAAAGGTAATTGTGTTTTGTGAATCTGTGGCCAGGAATCCATCACTGCTTAATAATTCACTGTTTTTAAAGCCAAATTCGATGTTGCCAAAATGCATGCGTGTTTCGTTGTTGTCGCGCAGACGTTCAAAACCAATACCGCGATTCTTGATTTCGATATTATCGTTCAGGTTTGCGTTAAATGCGCGACCATAGCTGTCGACAAATGCGAATTTAATATTTTCTGATTTTACATTGTGTGCAATCGTGCCCGACATGCGTGCGGTCTGTAATGGGACGGTTGTGCCATTGGACAGAGGCACCAGTTCTGCACCAACTGGGCGGGTTGCGCGTTCCAGGTCCAACATGCCGTGTCCATATACATTATCAACGCCCACTGCACCAATATCGCGTGCGGTTTCGAACAATAATGCGGTGATTTGATTGGATTTTAGGTATGGAAAGGCTTCACGAATGACGGAAATTGCGGCGGATACGATTGGGGCTGCAAAACTGGTGCCGTCGATGATTTCGTCTGATGCGGGGGCGTTAATATTGCTGCCGGGGGCGGTAATGCAATAGTTTTTTGTTATTCCACATTGATTGCTGTAATATGCCAATTCACCGGTTTCGCTGTCCCAGGCGACAACATTTACAAAGTGGCCGTTCAGTTCAGGTACGTGCAGCGGTAATGCCGACATGGCACTGGATTGGCTGTTGCCATCGTTGCCAGCCGCCCAAACAAATATAGCGTCGTTTTTTTGCGTTGCGTCTGTTAATGCGCCAATAAAGTTGTGGTCTGTTAATTGTTCCATGTGATAGCGGGAATAAACCTGGTTGGCAAAGATGTCCATAGACCAACTGAAATTATAAATGTTCGCACCGTCCGATGTGGCGGTTCGGATTGTGTCGCCAATTTTATTAAATGAATCAAAGTCATAGTGTGAACGCGCAACGGTGTAAATATTTACGTCTGCATCAGGGGCAATTGTTCCACCCGCCAGGGCCGCAACATTTGCGCCGTGTGATGTGGTGTTGTCGGAATCAAATACCGCAACATATGAATTTTTACCTGTATATCCACGGGCCAATGAATATGCAACACGAATGTCGTTATATTGACTGGCGTTGTTATTGTAGTTCGTTGTATTAAATATAGATGCCAGGTGAACAGAATCTACGTCGCCACCAACCATTGTATAGGTTGGCAGGGTGGAGCGGGATGTGCCGTCAGAACCGCTGTCGGATGAAGATGCGCCAAATAATGCGATTGCACCACCAATCAATGCCACAGCCCCCGATGCAACGCCAGCGGTTGTTGCAAATGAAAAACCGTCGCCAGCCAAATCGGATGCGCATTTGTCCGGGTTATAACGGCGATACATTGCGTTGTCGCAATTGTTGGCCATGGCCGGTGCGCAACACAGTGCGGCCGATAAAAAGGCAACAAATATATTCTTGTACATCGTCATGTTTTTCCTTTTGTTCCCGTGCGGACAACCCACACACTATTAATATAGTACAAAGACCTTGTTTGTCAATGCAAAATGCGGTTTTTTTCTTATGCGGGATGATGATGATTTTTTTATATTTTTACTTGATTTTTTGATTTGTTTTGGTTATTATCGGGGCACGCACTTGGTGCGAAGAACACAGCCGTTCTGTTAAATTTGTGTCCAAATCATTGGTTTGGGTTTCCACAGACGGCGAGGATAACAACACAAAAAAGGATAAAAATCATGGCATTGCCAACATTTACAATGAAGCAGTTGATGGAAGCAGGTGTTCATTTTGGTCACCATACACGTCGCTGGAATCCATTGATGACACCATATGTTTATGGCGTAAAAGATAAAATTCATATCATTAATTTGAACAAGACTGCGCCTTTGTTGCACCGTTCTTTGGTTGCGTTGGAAGCAATCGCGGCCGCCGGTGGCAAGGTTCTGTTCGTTGCGACCAAGCATCAGGCAAAAGATATTGTCAAAGATGCAGCAGAACGTTGTGGTCAGTACTATGTGAACAACCGCTGGTTGGGTGGTATGTTGACAAACTGGACAACGGTTTCACAGTCAATTCGTCGTCTGAAGAAAATGGAAGCGGATATCGCAAATGCTGACAAATTGGGTCTGACCAAGAAAGAAGTCGGCGTTATGACCAAAGAAGTTGAAAAACTGCGCGATATTTTCGGTGGTATCTTGGATATGCACGGCATTCCACAGGCGATGATTGTTATTGATGTGCCACGTGAAATGAACGCGGTTCGTGAAGCGAAAAACCTGGATATCCCAACAATCGCGATTTGTGATACAAACGCAAATCCAGAAATGGTTGACTATCCAGTCCCAGGTAATGACGACGCAGCACGCGCAACACAGTTGTACTGTGACTTGTTCGTGGATGCAATTTTGTCGGGTATCGAAAAACGTTTGGGCGGTGCGGCCGGTAAAAAGGTCGAATCTGATATGCGTGCAGATGCAGCCGATGAATTAGAAGACGAAATCAAGGAAAAAGAAGCCAAGATTAAGTCTAAAACATCCGAAGCCCGCGCAGAACGTCGTGGTAAATTGGCAGATAAAGCTGATAAATAATATCTGGAATGATATTTAATCGTCGTGGGGAAATCCCCCACGACAATAAGATTCTTATAAAAATATGGGGGATTCAAAATGGCAGAAATTACAGCAAAATTGATTCAGGAACTGCGCGAAAAAACAGCCGCAGGTATGATGGATTGTAAAAAAGCCCTGGTTGAAAATAATGGTGATATCGAAGCCGCAGCAGATTGGTTGCGTCAAAAAGGTATCGTAAAAGCTGCGTCCAAGGCGGGCCGTGTTGCAGCGTCTGGTTTGGTGACGGTTGTGAAATGTGACGATATGGGCTGTGTCGTTGAATTGAATGCAGAAACAGATTTTGTTGCGAAAAATGAAAAATTCCAGAAGTTGGTTGCCGATGTCGCAAACAAGGCCATGGAATTAAAGGGTGATTTTGATGCAACAATGAATGCGGTTAAAGATGATATCGCGGCGACTATTTCCACAATTGGTGAAAATATGAATCTGCGTCGTATTGCCAAGGTGCAGGGCGATAAAATCTTTACATATGTTCATAACGCATTGGTTCCAGGTATGGGCCAGATTGGTGTTGTGGTTGCAATTAATGGTGATGATGCCAAAATCGATGAAATTGGTTCAAAAATCGCAATGCATATTGCAGCGAACAAGCCTGAATTTATGACAATTGCAGATGTTGATCCGGTTGCGGTTGAACGCGAAAAGAAAGTGTTTATCGAATCGGGTGCGACGGCGGGCAAACCAGAAAACATCGTCGAAAAGATGGTCGAAGGTCGTATTAAGAAGTACTATGGCGAATCAGTTTTGGAAGAACAGCCATTCGTTATGGACCCATCCAAAACAGTCAAAGAAGTCGTAGGCGAGGCTGGTGGTAAATTGGCGGGTTTTGCGTACTATGTACTGGGCGAAGGTATCGAAAAACGTGAAGACAACCTGGCCGATGAAGTCGCAAAGATGTTGAAGTAATAAAAAATCCCCCGTTTGGGGGATTTTTAGTTGCCCCATGTGGTGCCAATTGTAAATTCGGCCACCAATGGAATGGATAACTGGGTTATATTTTCCATGGCGGATTTTATTTTGTGTGCAAATTCGTCGGCAAATTCAGATTTGCATTCAAATACGATTTCATCGTGCACCTGCATAATCATGCGAATTTTGTCAGCGTTGGGGTGCATGATATTTTTATCAATTTCAACCATGGCGCGCCGCATCAGGTCGGCTTCGAACCCCTGGATTGGGGCGTTGGTTGCCGCACGCATGGCATAGGCGCGCATACGTGGATTTTTGACGTCTGGTAATTCAATTCGTCGTCCCCATGGGGTGTACACACAGGCGTTTGCCAATGCAAATTCTTTGGTTTTATCAATATATTCGCGTATTTCAGGCAATCCCGCCATATATGTGTTAATGATATTTTGTGCGTCCCCACGTGATACCCCCAGTTGCGACGCCAGGCCAAATGATGATATCCCATAAATAATGGAAAAGTTCACGGTTTTTGCCGCGCGGCGCATATCGCGTGGAACCGGCTGGGGGGCGGGGATATTAAATATCTTGCGCGCGGTTTGTTCGTGGATGTCTGCGTTATTATTAAAAGTTTCTTTGAATGTGTGGACGTTTGCCATGTCCGCCAACAGGCGCAACTGAATCTGGGAATAGTCAACCGATATTAATGTGTGGTGTGGCGCGGCGATAAAGCATTTTCGGATTTCTTCGCCCAGTTCGGTTTTAATCGGTATGTTTTGCAGGTTCGGGTCGCGACTGGACAGGCGGCCGGTGTTGGTGCTGGTCTGTAAATAGGTGGTGTGGATGCGACCGTCGGATGCAATTTGGCGCGGCAATGCGTCTGCGTATGTGCCGGCCAGTTTTGCGATTGAACGCCAATTTAGTATTTTTTCAATGATTTCGTGCGCGTCGATTAAATCGTTTAATGCATCGGCGTCGGTTGAACGCTTTTTATTTGCGGGCAGGTTCAGTTCATCGAATAAAACGCAGCCCAGTTGTTTTGGACTGGCGATGTTAAATTCGTGGCCGGCCAATGTCCAGATTTCAGATTGTAATTTTTGTAGTTGTTCGTGGAATATGGTGGACAGGTGTTGCAATTTTGCCCGATCGGCCAGAACGCCGGAGCGTTCCATTTGCATTAATATTGGCATCAGGGGTAAATCGCATGTTTCGTATAATTCGCGTAATTTGTTGTCTGCGTTCAGTTCGGGACGCATTAAATCGTATAGTGCGCGACAGATACAGGCATCTTCGGCGGCGTACAGGCATGCGTTTTCGATGGCCAGACCATCAAAGCGCATGTCAGCGTCGCGCGTTTTGGGTGGAAACAGGGATGAAAATTTGATGTTTTCATGCCCCAGGTACATCAATGCCAATTCATCCAGACCGTGTCCGTGGCGTGTGCCATGTAAAATATATGACAACAGCATTGTGTCGTCGATTGGGTGAATTTGCGTTGTATCCCAACCTTCGTTTGCCATAATATGTAAATCATATTTCAGGTTATGGCCAATTTTGATAATGTCTGGGTTTGTTAGTATGGGCCACAATTTTTCCCGGACTGTTTCAATTGGGATTTGATTTGGGGCGATATTGTCACCATCAAGCAGGTCGGGTGTGCCACTGTGATGACGAATTGGGATATATGCCCCATGTGTGTCGTCAATTGCCAATGATATGCCGACGATTTTATCGGATATATGATTTAGGCCGGTCGTTTCGGTGTCAATTGCCAATATTTTATCGACGCGTCCCAGATATTGTTCCAGTGCTGATATTGTCGTAATCGTTTCGCATTTGATTTCGCGTTTTTTTGCGGGCGCGGGGGCAGGGGACGCGTCGGGCACATCACACGCGTTGCCGGGAAACGAAAATTCAGTCGCGGCGGGTGAATTTTGTTCGACTGGGAACAGTTTTTCAATTTTTGCAATCAGCGAATTGCTTTCGACATTCGTGCGAATAAATTCCAGTGCACCTGGTGTATTAAATCGGAATGGCATGATTGTCAATCCGGACAAATCGACATCAGTCTTTAATGTGACCAGTTGTTTGGAAATGTACGCCATTTCGCGGTTGTCGCGCAACAGGCCGCGAATGCGTTCGTTTTGAACCGCGTCCAGGTTTGCATACAGGTTGTCCAGGTTGCCGAACTGGTTGATAAGTTCCGCCGCCTTTTTCGGGCCAATGCCGGGAACGCCGGGAACGTTATCGGACGAATCGCCCATCAGGGATTGGACGTCGATAACCTGGTGCGGTTTGACACCGAATTTTTCCAGGACGGCGTCTGTGCGTATTTCGCGATTTTTCATGCCGTCGTATAGAAAGACACAGTCGGATACCAGTTGCATTAAATCCTTGTCACTGGTGATAATGCGCGTGGCGTTTGTTGTTGTGCAGTTTTGGCGCGCCAGGGTGGCGATAACATCGTCGGCTTCGACCCCGGGGACGCACAAGACCGGCATTCCCAACGACATCAGGCCGGATTGAATCATCTGGCCCTGGGCGATTAAATCTGCCGGTGTTGCGGTGCGATTCATTTTGTAATCGGGGTATATATCCTGGCGAAATGTGATGCGAGATGCGTCGAATACGCATATAAATGCATCGTCGGGTTTGGCGGATGCCAAAATTGGCAAAATCATATTGAAAAATCCGTACACCGCACCGGTTGGTGTGCCGTCGGCACGGGTCAGGCGACTGTGCACGCCATAGTAGGCACGAAACAAAAGTGAATTTCCGTCAATCAGTGTCAGCATATGATTTTTCCCCAGGTTTGTTAGTTTGGGGGGCAAATGCCCCCCGATTGTTATTTAAAAGACATAACGCAGTTTTACGCGACCTTCGTATTGTAACAGGTCTGGTTCTGTGTCTGTTGCTTTGAAAATGTCTGGGGCGTACAGGACGCGACCTTCGACATCGATGTTAAATGGAATTACCGGTATGTCCAGCGTGATTCCCAACATGCCCTGGTATGCAAGGGTATCTTTGATATCAATCGTGGCCAGATTTTTGGGTTCATATTTGCTGTCGAATGTAGAGCCAATACCCACACCAATATATGGCTTTACAATTGGTGTCGGTAATTTAAAGTACGCATTAACCAACCCCAGGTTGGTGGTTATGGCATCTGCGTCCAGATAGTTGTATTCTAATTCAACGCGGAACAATGGAATATCCATACCCAGAACCGCACCATATGATTGTGATGATTTAGAAATATCGTTGCCGTCTGCGAACAGGGTATAACCACCAATGCCGTATGTTGCGCCGGCATAAATATCAAACAGCATATTTGCGTTTGCAGCGCCCGCTGACATCATAATTGTGGTCGCAGTTAAAATACCAAAAGATTTTATGTTCATGTTTTCTCCTTTCTGTGATAGTATAATAAAAAAAAGAGTGGTAAATATGCAAGAAAATAAACCTTTTTTAGTCGTTGGATTGGGTAATCCCGGGGCGCAGTATGCGAATACGCGTCATAATGTTGGATTTATGGCGGTTGATTGCCTGGCGGGGGTGGGGGTGACGTGGAAAAATGAAAAAGACGCGTTAACCGCGCGCGCGGAAATTGATGGACGACGTGTGATTTTTGCAAAGCCCCAGACGTTTATGAACAACAGCGGTGTGGCGGTTGGGGCACTGATGACATTTTATAAAATACCATTGGAAAATTTAATTGTAATCCATGATGATATGGATATTACGGTTGGTGATTGCCGTGAAAAAATCGGTGGGGGCAGTGCTGGACACAATGGTATTCGTTCGATTGATGCGCGCGTTGGGCGTGATTATCGTCGAATTCGTATTGGTATTGGGCATCCGCGTGACTTTGGTTTGCCGATAGATCCAGCGGACTGGGTGCTGGGGAAATTTGGTACTGCGCAGTTGGATTTGATTAACAGTGCAATTGGCAAAATAAAATTGTGGTAGTTGGATAAAATAAATCCCGGTTGTTCCGGGATTTATTAGTTGTTTCCACCGTGATAATATATTTTTGTTGTTCCGGGTAATGTAAATTTATTTTCGGCTGCGTCCAAAATTATTGTTGTACCCCCAACCATATAGCAGTTGGTTATTGCGGTTGATTTAGCAGCGGATGTTGAGCCAGCGGGGCATTCGTTTTCTGTCCTGATATCCGGACAGTAATAGCCCGCCGGACATTCGGCCCATTGGGCGGTTAATGTCATATCGTTGTTACCAGATATATCGTTGATGTCTGTGCCCGGGGATATTATGGTGGTGCTGTCTTTGCAACCGGATGTACATTTCCAGCCCTTGAATACATAACCGTTGTATGTACAGCCACTTGGTATATCGGGGGCGGAACATATGTTGCCGTATGTGCAGGATGTTGGGTTCG
Source organism: Alphaproteobacteria bacterium (assembly GCA_016301865.1). Lineage (GTDB taxonomy): Bacteria > Pseudomonadota > Alphaproteobacteria > Rs-D84 > Rs-D84 > Enterousia. The sequence goes on along the minus strand of JAEDOP010000007.1, from coordinate 3,802 downwards.
CGGGTTGGCATGTCGTGCCCGCGCCGCCAATCTGATATGTTATATTAAATGATTTACCGGACCACTGGGCCGTTAATTCAATATTGTCAGTATAGGCATACGTAAATGCGCCACCCGGCGTGATGTCCAAGGACAGTGCATCGTTTTTCCAACCTGTTAATGTACGGCCTGTTTGGCTGAACGTTTGGTCGTCCAGGGTGGTGACAGTTGATTTGTAACTGACGTTTTGTGTTGTTGTTTGGTTTGTACCGTTATTGGCGCGATATGTTATGGTGTATGTGTTTATTACGCAATCTTTCCCATTTGCGGCTGTGTCGCTGTTTGTGCCACCGCTGATATGATAATTTGTCAGGCAGTCACAGCCCAGGCCGTCACTGCTGGTTTTTGAGTTTGCACCGCATGTGGCACAGGCGGTGGTTGTATTGACAGCACTGTTGATACTGCCCAGCGTTCCATTTATTGTGTATTCGGATCTCTTGGTGCCGTAATAATATATACCCGTTAATGCATTGTTTTGTGCTGAACAGGCGGTGCACCCCTTGGAAAAACCAAAAAATGCCTGGGCGGCATTGCATTGTGCTGTAAATGCGCATGCGTCCAGGGATGTTTGGCCGGTTGCGGTCGTTGACCAGATTGTGCCAGAGCCGTCACCCCATTTACCACAGGAAAAGCAAGCAGTTGCGTTTTCGCCAATCGTACCATCATTATATGTTCCGACAGGACACCTGGCGCATGAAGACGAATATGTTTGCCAATAGCACCCAGGGGTGGTGTTGCAAGTTGCCTTTGTCAGGGTTGTGCAATCCGTATCAGCGGCATGTGCCACGCATGCGCAGAATGTTAATAAAAATGCAGTGGTAATAAATTTTCTCATCCTGAGAGGTATGCTAGAAAAAAGGGAGCGATAAAGCAATAAAAAAATCCGGACTTTTTGCCGGATTTTTAGCGTTTATATTGTTGATAAAAAAACAATTTACAGATGGGATGTCGGTTGTGGTGGCGCAGGGCACACCGTCAGCCACCCGCCATGATTGGTGATATTGCGCCAAATCCCGATATGTATATTGGTTGTATTCGTGTTATGGATTCTAGTGCAGGGTTACTGGTGTGTCAAGAATATGTGCAAAAAACAATGTTTTGTTTGTTATGCACGGGTATCGGGGCATATGTCGCCGAATTCGATTGACCATGTGTCGGGGGTGGCGCAATCGACACCACCGCATGTTTTCCATGTTTGCCCATCATATACACATGTGTCGGTGGCGGTTCTATAATAAGATGATACACCATTATTATTTGTCGGGTCTAAATAGTGACCATCGCCGTCAATTAATACCAGTTTGCCATTGCATTGCACTGATTGGCCATTTGGATAGCCGTCAGTTGCGTTGTCGTCGTCCGTCCAGTCAACCGTGCCCAAACACACCAGGTTATAGTTTATGCCGTTGTTGGTATAGCGAACAATCAGGTTTGTTTGCGATGCGCCGCTGGTTGTGCAGACAGTGTTCCCGTCAATATTGTTCGTGCCAAAATATGTCGTATCGTCTGTGATGTTGACCGATTGTGTCGCATCCGATTGGCAACAATTGTTATTTATTTGTTCGTACAGGTTTTGTGCACCACAACAATTGCGAATGTTTGCGTTGTCGGCAAATACGCTGAATTGGCGGTCGCCACAACGCTCGCCTGTGATGTCCATGCTGCCTGGTGGGACGCACATACCGTTGTAATATGTAAATCCTTGGCGACAGCTGGTGTCGCGACAACTGTCGGGGGCGTCGGCTGTGCCGGTGTTTTTTGCAAACCATGCCAACAATGTATCATATGTGTTGCCAGATTGATCTGTTGCCCTGATACGGTTGTGGTATGTATTGGATGCGCTTAGATTTGTTTTTGCGGGTGCTTCGCAATTGCCCCAAATGCGTTCCGCCAGGCGACACGCATAACATGTTGTGGATACGGTGGGATTTTCTTGGTCGCTGTTCGTGCAATATGTGGCTGTACAAATGTCGTGAACGCAATTTGTTACGTCCAGGCCCGACGCGATGCATGTGTTTGTTGTGTCGTTGTTCGGTTGTAAGGTGATTTCGGACCATTCTGGTGTTTTGCCGTACATTTTTCCATAGAATGTGCGGAAAATATTCGGGCGTGTTTCAGTGTCACCTGCGTCTGGGGTATCATTTTTAATCGTGTCCAGTGGGTGCAGTTTTTGAATCCGGTTCAACGCATCGTCGCCGGCACTGGCAACACATTCGACAACATCGTCCCAACATGCGGTGCGATTAATGATTGATTTGCGGTTAATGGATGTGTCTATGTTTTCACACAGGCCAAAGTTCCCAGTTACAGATGTACATGCCTGGATGATGCAGGCGCGTCCAACCTCGCGACAGGTTTGCAGGATGGTTTCATATGTTTTTTCGGTTGATATGTCGGTTATGCCCGTTTGCCAGTTTTCGCCGCCACCGGATGTCTGCATCAATGCGGTGCATGCGGTTTGAACATCTGCGCACATTGCATTAACCGTTTGGTCGACCGCAACACCAAAGATAGATAACGCGCGTGCGTCAAATTCGGTAATGGAATCATATGTTTCGTCCAAGCATTGCGCCGTTAGGGTGGTACAGGATTGACGCACTTCTTCTAATTTGGATTCCTGGGCCAGTTTGATTTGGGCCAGCGCGTCGTCAATAAAGCCGTCCCAAACATAATCTGATATGTCCTGGCAATTTTCCATGGCGGGTTCTAGGAATTTCTTTTTAGAATTTAAAAATGTTATAAACCGATCGTTGCCCGGGGCGGTGCGCCATGTTTGGCCCGATTCAGGACGCGATATTAATGATGCCAGATTATACAGTTCGGTGGTTAAAAATGCTGTGCCTGTTGTAGGGTCAATATAGCGGCCAGTTGTATCCAGGCATTTGCCCATGTCGGTGCCACATACGGTCGAATCGGTTAACATGTCCAGCATTTTACGTTTACAGGTTAAAATGTTGTCAGAATTGCGTTTTTGATGTATGTCCAGGCGCGACATATCCAACAGTGCGCCTGATTCGAATACTTGGGTGCGGGCCTGGTCAACCTGGGTCTGGTATGATTTTTTGACGGTGTTGCAATCAGATTCAATTGCCATTTGATAACTGCTTTCTGCGATGGCCAGGTCGTCGGTGCTGCAAACCTCCATCGCCATTTCGCGACATATTGGCAGGGCGGATACATATAAGTCTGTGCCGGATTTCGCCGTTGTGGATGCACCCGCCATGGAATCAATCGTGTCAAATGCAGAATCCATATTTAATGATAATGATATGGCGTTCAGGCTTTGGTCAAAGTTGCTGTCATTAAAACTGGTGTTTAATTTTTTTGCGATTTCATCCAGCATTTTTTTTGATGCGGATGTGTCGTCGGTGGCGTATGCCAATTCACCTTCGGTTGGTTTGTATAACGCTTCGGCGTCTTCGCGTTCCATGTTGACGGTTATCAGGCGTTGACTGAAATCCATCAGTTTTTCTTCGACGTTGGCCAGGTTCTGTTTCGTGCTGTCAAATTCGTGTATGCGTGAAGAACAGGCGCAACGTTTAAGTTGTGTGTCCTTGTTCGCGCAGAATTCATCCATACAATCGTAAAACACCGTGCGACATTTGGAAAAATCACGGTTCAGCATATCGGGCGCAGTTGTTGCAGTTGCGGTTGCAGTGCGGGCACGTGTTGGTTGCGTGGCTGTGCGCGATTTGTTTGATGTGCGTGTAGTGGGCGTGCCGGTGCGCGCGGTTGTCGCCATGGTGCGCGATTGTGTGGTCTT
>JAEDOP010000086.1 GCA_016301865.1 Alphaproteobacteria bacterium | reverse complement strand
AGACGGCCAATACCATATTTTTGAACCACGTGCCAAAAATGCCATGGGGCAAAACTTTCAAAGGATGTTATCACAACCTGTTGCAGTTGGAAAAAATGTTTTCCACATATTGAATTCTATCAAAGACAAACCATATGAGGTTGTTGATATTATTACCACGGAACAACTGGAACAAGTCAAAACAATGGACGATATAATAGAAAAAAGTCGACGCCAAGAATCATAAGAAAGTAAAACAAAACGGATTACTGTCTATTATTTACAAATCAGACTTGACAAAGATTCCTTTTGTGATACGCTCTCTGTTAAGAAAATAAAAAAACAAGAGGTAAAACATGTCGTTTACACAAGAACAGGGAAAAAATATTTTACATTGCGACGGTTGCGAAAAACATTGTTGCTTTGATGTTTATAAAGAGAAAACTAAGCTTATCCCAAAGATTGGTTCAAAAATAATCCATCAGTTTACAGATAGAAACGGTATGCGATGTGGAACAGCCGAAGACGAAGAAAGTTTATTTTCACAAGGTTATTTAGGCCCCGATGCACGACTAAGTTATATGTTAGATAAAGCACGAAACATCGCAAAACTGTGCGACCATTACAAGACCAGATAACAACACGTAAAACAACCGCCGCCCATCTTGGCGGTTTTGTTTTTGGTGAAAATGTGCTATAATTATACCATGAAGAAATTTGACCGAACCAAGCATAAAAATATGGGCGCGCTGCCCGACGCGTTGCGTCAAATGGTGGCGGGGCGCGATATTGCCGCGGCGACCCATGAATTTAACGAATTTATGACCGCACTGGCGACTGATTTCCATCGGCAACTGGCATCCGGCGCGGACAAAAATGATATTGTGTTGACTGCACCCGGCAAATTATTCGGACACGATGTTAGTTTGGAATATGTTGCGTCTGGATCTGTTGGTTCTGTATATAAAATGCAAATTGGCGATGCGGTGTTTGCACTGAAAATCAATCGTAATTCATCGCATGGCGAATTGGGGGTAATGCCAATACAAAAACGCGCGCGCGGTTTGGTAAATCCAGTCCACATTGGTTCAGTCTTTGAATTTGGTGGTCGCAAATATTCATGGGTTCTGTCCGATTATATTGCGCGTGACCGCACAGATGGTTTTGAATCCGCCATGGAAAAAATGTACTATATGTATTTAACCAAGGGGTTAACCATCCGCGACGCACACCCTGGAAATTTCAAGAACGGAAAATTAATTGACACACCGTCATTAGTTATGCGTGACGGTGAACTTGATGACATTAAACGTTTAACCCGCATTGAACAGAAAATTGTCCAGCGTCTGGCATACTGTATCAAGACGAATGATACCGATACCTTTGCCCAATTGGTTGCCCGCGCGCGCACCCAGAATCCTGCGGTTATAAACTATATGTTTTTGGCAATGAAATTTGGTCGCGCCCCAATATTTGGCGCGGGCCAGACAAATGATTTCGCACAACGCCTGCGTCGTTTTGAATCGATAATTGATGCTGCGTATCGTGCAAACAAACGTGCGCCCGAACATGTGCGATAATTAAAATTTTTCGATTGCATTAAATGCGCATACTTTGTTAAAGTTGTCTTGGACCAGAGTCCAGAAAGGAGAAATTGACGCGCCACATTGTCGTTATCTGTGTGGCGTGTTTTTTTATATCACAACCCCCAGGAAGTTTTTTGCAACCTCGCCAATTATAAAAGACACAATTGATACCCCCGCGCATATCGCCAGCATTTCCAACGCATGCCGCCACCAACACCGGCCACTTTTATGCCCAATACACCAATTACATGCAAATATAACAACCACCGCCATTATAAACGACATAATCAATGCGGTGTGTGTATTTGAAACGGCTAAGAATGGTAGTATCAAAAACGCGCACGTCCCCAGGTACGCGACGCCAGTCATCGCACCCGCACGCATCGCATGTGGATTATCATTCGTCTTTTCCGCCAGATAGCACGACGCCCCCATTGACAGTCCCGCCGCCACAGACGTTATAATTGCCGATAAAATAATCATACGCCGATCGGCCAATGCGAACGTCAATCCCCCAATCGTCCCCGTCAGGGAAACCAACGCATCATGCATCCCCAGCACGATCGCCGCCGCTGTTTTCAGTTTTCGTGTCATAATGGCAATCCTAGCATAATATCACGATTCTCCGCCACAGGAATCTTATAAAATTGATTGACAAACTATATTACTGTTCTAAAATTCATACACAATAAAGGATTTATAATGAAGCAGAACATTCAGCCCGTTTTAACAACGGCGCAAACCAGGGAACAAAATTTTTTATACGATTTGTCGCGTGCATTGTCTGAATGCGATTTATCAAAAATCGATTTGAAAACATTGCCGGGCCGTCATCCTGCGCACAGTGCGTTATTTGATAACTATGAATTAAACATTACACGTACGCCTGTGTTTGTGCATAAAAACGGTTTTATGAAGTTTTTGGGATTCGGCGACTGGAAATTCCAGGACGATGTATTTGAACGTTATGAAATATACATCCTAGAAAATGCCAAGAATATGCGCGCGCATGATGTTGTGCGTTTGTTGGATGGTGATTCCATGCGCACACATAACATTGTTATGCGTTATGGCACTATGGCCACAGACCGCGGGTATTTTGCCCCATCAAAACGTCATTTAACAAGCAATGATGAAGAAGTGTTTTATAACCAAAACGTGCACTTGTTTATGCCTGCGAAACAAATTTATAATATTCTGAATGCCGAGTATAATCGTCGCCAGGCCCAGATTCGTGATTACATCCTGACGGATATGAAATCAGAAACAGACCTGCAGATTGCGCAAAAACGTATGCTGTCGGCAATAAAACAGAATCAGAAATAAAAATCCCACCGCCCAGATTCCCCGCGCAAACATTCGTTTGCACGGGCGGAACCAATCGGGTATGACGTTTTTATTTTTTTACTTAAATAAACTTTTATTTATCGCAGTATTCATGTCTCATATCTCTTGTCTCATGTCTCCTGTTTCATATCTCAAAAAAATCCCGCCATCTGGCGGGATTTTTTATTGGTCTTCACCAAAATCCATATCGCGTAACTTTTCCGCACGTGGTGCGATTTTTCCAATTGAAATTTGCAGTTGTTCGATATCAGTCTGGGTCATATGAAAATGTTTTTCAACATTCGTTGCGCGGTCATTTAATCGTCCCAAATCAGTCAACAGCGCATCCAATTCTTTGCGAATCTTGGCGGCGACGCGTTTAATTTTTATGTCGGATAAAACAGCGCGAATCGTATTCAACGTTGCCCACAGTGTTGACGGCGACACAATAAAAACTTTTTTGCGTGCGGCATATTCAACCGCGCCTGGAAATTCACGATGCAGTGTTTCAAAAATAGATTCAGACGCAATAAACATCATAGCGGATTCCGCTGTCACGCCCGG